>JAZUIT010000103.1:0-5983 GCA_045642385.1 Acutalibacteraceae bacterium | reverse complement strand
TCAAATTTTGTATTAACACCCATGGCATTGAAAACTTCGGAAAATAATTTCGAAAACAATTCTCCTTTAATGTATGTTATTTTCGGGATTTGCGGATTACTTGCAATAACGGCAATTGTTATCCTCTCTTTAAAAAAGCGCACAAGAAAAATAATAGCATTAATGCTTTGCGTTGTGCTTTTAATTCCTGTTATGGGTGGATTTTTAACCTTTGCCGCTGACAGCGATAACTTTTTTGACTGCTTTGAAGAATTTGAATATGACGGTAAAAAATATATTGCAAAGTTTACAATCAGCATTGCCGATAAACACAGAACGGACAGCGGCATAATTAGTTGTATTAATAATGATATTGTAACGGATGCTACTCAGGATATTGAGGGTACAGTTTCTTCCGATGAAAAAATCAAAGCTATGTCATATAAGGTTTATTCCGAAATTGATGAGGGTGAGGTATCCTTTGAGGGTGATGTAAAGCTTGACGGCGCCCATTATAAAATAAGTGATACTGTATTGAAACCCGAATCAAACAGAATTGATTTAACCTGCACTACTGTAAGCGGAAAAAAATTTACAAAATCCGTAAATATAAAATATGACAGTTCATCACTTTATGAACCGAAGAAGAATGAAATTTCCTACGACAAAAAAACAGGCAGAAAATATATTAATTCAATCGTAAATATCCTTTTTAAAAATAATGTTACAGAGAAACAAAAACAGGAAATTACAAATTCCATTGACGGTGAAAAAGTCGGTTACATAAACGGTGTAAATATGTGGCAGATAAAAGTTCCGACTGCTACACTTGATAAACTGAACAGGATTTGCGAAAATCTCAATAAATCCCCATACATTTCAAATGCTTACATCGATTTTCTTGAATTGCAGCTTGACCAAATTCCCAATGACCCGTGGGCAGGTGCTTCGTGGAATGAGAATAGCCCTGAAGGAAAGAACTGGAACCTTGAAATGATGAAGTGTCTTTCCGCTTATGATTATGACGAATATTTCCACGATATAAGATTAGGTATTCTTGATTCCGGATGCTATTATAATCATGAAGATTTAAACGGTAGAATTTTATTTACATCAACAGAGCAGAAAAACGGTTGTCATTCTCAAGATCACGGAACCCATGTTGCCGGTATTATGACGGCAACACCGAATAACGGTATCGGTATGTCGGGAATTGCATGGCACTCAAAAGCATATATGTTTGATATAAATTTCCCGGAAGACGAAGAGGCTATGACCCTTTCCCGTTGTTATGAAGGTTTTGTAAGAGAAGTTGAATCCGGTGCAAAGGTTATTAATATGTCCGTTGGATTGTCCGGTAATTATACAACCACTGCCATTGATGTTGACACAATTAATGAAAACGCAAAAACCGCTGCCAGCAAAATGGAACCGCTCTTGAAAAATCACGATTTTATAGTATGCCAGTCTGCGGGAAACGGTAATAAAAGCAGTGTTGCCGTTAATACCGAGATGAACGGTATGTTTTGCAGTGTAAATCAAAACAATACCGGTTACAGTGCCGATATTGCAAAAAAAATCAATGACCGTATTATCGTTTCCGGTTCGATGGATGTTTCAAGTGTCCAATCTGCAACTTCAAATTACGGTGATAATGTAGATGTTGCATCTCCCGGTGTTGCCGTTTACAGTACAGTAACATCCGGTTACAGTACACTTAGCGGAACTTCCATGGCTTCACCCACATCTGCCGCCGTTTTAGGTGTAATCTGGTCAGTAAATCCGGAGCTTACCGGCAGTGAAGTTACCGATATTTTTTTAAGAACTGCAAAAAATTATAAAATGGCAACTGCTTCCGCTACGGGACAAACTCTGAAGCCCGTACCAAATCTCAAAACTGCTGTGGAAGAAGCTATTAAAACTCTTAAAGTTGCGGACTGTACATTGCTTGACGAAGCTCTCGAATTAGTCCCCGACGAGCTTTCAAAATTCACACCTGAAAGTATTGCGGTTTTAAACGACGCAAAGCAGGCTGCATTAAGTATTAACCGTAAAACAGTCAAACAAAATGAAGTTGACGAAATAACCGACAATCTGTACAATGCCATTTATGCTTTGCAGGTTAAGTTTGCCCCGAAATATGTGTTTACCACCCCCTTAATTCTTCCGATGGGTTCGCGCGAAACTAAGAGTGTCACCTTTGAATGTCAGGGTGCAACGGATATTTCAATAAGCTTTGACAAAAATATTACTGCCGGAACACAGGTCGGAACAGATAATTCTGCAAGTATTTTAGTAAGCGGTCAATCGGTTGAAACAAACGGAATAATCACCTGTACCGTAAATTATACTTATGACGGTATGCAATATACCAATGTACGATATATCAGAACGGCGAATTTCACCGAACCCGTTGTGTGTTCAACGATTACAAGAACGAGTCAAACTAATTATTATGACAGCGACAAAAAAACAATCACTCCATATAATAACCCCAGTCTTTATGCTTATACAACCATAAAGGGTACCTCAGTTGCCGAAAACCCACAGGCAAACGCCAATAACGGTTACTTTGACTTTAATACTAATAGTTTTGTAAAATGTTCAACCGGCACAAATTGGGGCGGTTATAATATAATCGGTTCAAGTGCTTCAAACAGTAATCCGACAACCAATGTTCCGAAGGGTTATGTTTTTGTAAACCCGGATAAATGTGACGATTTGTCCGCCATTGATACATTACAGCTTTGTGTGGCACAATATGCACAGAATACAAATGCCTATGGAGGTACAAAGATAACAGATATTTCCTCAACTGATTCAAAATACAGTGTTAATATAGGCACGGATGTTAACTTATCAAACAGTGTAATAGCAGTTAATCCTCCCCGGTACTATCCTATCAGCGGTCCTGTACCAACATCAACAACAACGGTAAGATTTGCCGTTACTATCGTAGCATACGCCAATAACGACGATGTATATACAACCGCAAAAAATTATATCGACCTTGTAATAATACCCTTAAACATTGAAAAGCTTGTGAATAAACTTGAATGCTTTAACAATTCAACTATTCAGTCACAATTCTACACCGACAGTACATATTCCGATTTTATGGGTAGTTATAGGGATGCTTATAATACTTTATTTAACCGAAGCATCACAAAATTGGATATTGACTTAGCATACGATAACCTTGTTTATTCCTATTATAATCTTGAATATTTAGGTAATGCTTCTTATACCAATCTTGACAACATCATTGCAAGTGTGGATAACATTGACAGCTCAAAATATACGAACGGTTCAATGAACAAATTATATGAGCTGTGCGGCAGTGCCAATGCAATGAGCCGTGAGTATTTCAGTTCATATCAGGTTAAAATTGACAAATACTATAACGATATTCAGTCCGCAATTTCAAATCTTATATTGTGCGGTGATATGAACAAAGACGGTGTGCTTGACGGCAATGATGCAGTTATTGTAAGAATGATAATTTCCGGTATGCTTCATGAGGATGACCTGGGAACGGATTTATATGAAGCCGCCAATGTAAACAAGGACACCGTGATAAATGAAACGGACTTTAATATATTGTTTAACAAGGGTTTAATAAAATAGCAAAAAACGGAGCTGTTTGGCTCCGTTTTTTACTACAATAAATTTTTGACGGTCTTTATATCGCTCTTTTTAACTGCACCCGAAATATACAGTAAAACACTGTAAAATACGCAGAATAAAACCGCACACACAGTAAAATTAATAACCGAATTTCCCATAGTAATATTTATCAGTTTGAAAATCCATCCGGACAAAGCAACCGCAACAATTGGTTTAATTAATGAATTTACGATATTTATTCTCACATTTGCAACGGTTATAAGCCGCCTTATTGATAATGAAAAATTAAATATTTCACTGATAAACAGTATGAAAATATAACCCTTAATTGCAAATTTAGGTATGAGAAAATATACAAGTACCACGCACATACCCGAATCTAAAATATTATATTTCATTGAGCTTAACTGCTGGTCAAGTCCCTTTAACATACCGTCAACTATCATATCCATATACATAACCGGAATTAAAGGGGCAAGAATTGCTATATACTGACTGCAATCACCGTTATGATATACCGCATAAGAAAGTAAATCCGAAAATGAATACATTATGCCCATTGTAAGAATGGAAAAAAGTAATGTCCATTTAAGTACAATTTCGATTATATTATCAATCTGATTTTTCATTTTTTTAGCGTTATATTCCGCTATTTCCGGTACAAGCAAGCCGGACAGACTGCCCAAAACTGATGAGGGATATAATATCAGCGGAAATACCATCCCGTGTACCCTGCCGTAAATGGAAAGTGCTTCGTCCTGAGTTGTTCCGGATTTTTTAAAGCCTACCGGTATCAACAGATGTTCTATTGTAAGCAATACCGAACGCACAGAAGACCCCACCATATCCGGCACTGCTATTCTCAGCATTTTTTTAACGATATTTTTTGATTTGGGAATTTTTCCGTCTGTCGGTCGCAAAAGCTTATACAGAATATAGGACAAAACTGATGAAACAATTTCAGAAAATGAAATACCTGTTACAATTGCTACACAGGAAAATTTTACACCTAACGGCAAAAGCTTTGTTAATACAAAAACAATTATACCTATTTTTACAAATTGCCCAACCACCTGAATTACAGCAAATACAGAGGCTTTTCGTGCCGCTGTATAATATCCGCTCAATACTGCCGACACCGCTGTAAAAGGTAATGCCGCTGACAGGATTTTAAGGGAAATCGCCGACCTTTCATCATTGAGCCACTTGATGCTTATAAAATCCGCTGACAGATATAAGGCAGATGCCACTGCAATACCCATAAACAATGCGAAGAAAAAGCAGTTTTTCATTACATCCGACAATCTTTCTTCCCCAACATCAACAGCATCCACAGTCAACCTTGTGGATGCTAATTTTATGCCCGATGATGCAAAAGTTACCGCCAGAGCATATACCGTCATAATCAACTGAAACAAGCCTATGCCGGACGCTCCTATTTTATTGGTCAGATAGACATTAAAGCTTACCTCTACGGTTCTCATTAAAAATGTCGCAGCCGTGAGAACAACAGTATTAAACAATAATTTATGTACTCTTTTCATTTTTCCTCCAAAATGCTTTTGTACATTATATGAGGAAAAATTAAATTACATTCTAAATAGTCTCGTTATTTCTTCCCAAGTTCTCGGTTCTACCGAGCCTGTAACCGGTAAACCCAAATATCTTTGAATTTCCCGAACTGCGGTAGCTGTTGAGCTGCCGTAATCACCGTCCACGGTTACACCGGGTATTGAGGGAATATCCTGTGATATCTTATTTATAAATGTCTGTAAATTTTCAACACTTCTTCCCTTTGAACCGTTTGTAAGTACTGTTCCCGGGTACAAAAACTGTTCAAATTGCTCATAGCCCTCCGGTAAATTTCTTAAAATGTCGCCGTAAGCCTCCTGTAATTTCTGCCATGTCTGTCTGCCCACAATTCCGTCAGCATTCAGTCCGTAATAGTTCTGAAAGGCTTTTACAGCGTCCTCGGTTTCATCACCGAAAATACCGTCAACGGAAATTCTCGGCAAAGAATTATTAAAATATCCGATAAACGCAAGATAATACTGCACTATCCAAACAGGTGTTCCGACATCTCCCTTTCTGAGTGATTCCTGGTATCTGCGTTCCGCTTCGGTTATGGTAAGACCCTCGGAATACAAATCAGATAATGATTTTACACCAAAATAAATATACTTTAACTTGTACCAGGTTTCCTTACCCACTATTCCGTCAGGATTCAAGTTGAAAATCCTCTGAAATTCCTTTACCGCATTTTGCGTAGCCCTGTCATATACACCGCCGTTTTCGGGGATTTTCGGAATGTTGGGGTAATTCTGCCCTATTCTGTTCAGCTCTTTTTGGATAGTTAATACTTCTTCTCCTGAGCTCC
>JAZUIT010000102.1:0-3933 GCA_045642385.1 Acutalibacteraceae bacterium | reverse complement strand
TCTATTGCCGCCTGTACAGGTGCATAATCATTAAAGTTGCTTTTCGATATGGACTCTGCGTAGGCTATTGCTTCTTCTACTGCTGTATAATCACAATAAATTCCATTTTGCTTCAACACGGAAATTGCATTTTCTAAATCTTCTTTTGCGGAATTAATTTCTTCCTGGGATGTTACGGGATTAATTAGTGTAATATATGCCTGCTTATATGCTGCTTCATACTCTTCCCAGCCTTCTGCGTAATCAAAGCCCTGTCGGTTAAGTATGTTCTCGCTGTTGACTAATGTCCTTAACGAACCTTTATTATAAGGAACTATTGCTACTTTTATATATACCGGAGAAAGCACTGTAACCTCATTCTTAGTTTTGGCATAAAGAACCGTATAAATAGTTGTTCTTGTTGTATTTACCGGAATATCGCCTTTAAAATAATATGTTTTAGAAATTGCATAATTATCTTCACCGATAATGTTACTCTCATTGTCAGAATAGAGTGAAAAAACATCATCACCTGAAAATTGAGGTTGTGCAAAAATACCGGTACCGTAGTTATTATTTCTTGTTTCGGAATAATCAAGGAGAAAGTGTGTAAAAGTAAGGCTCATACCGGGAATTTCAGAAAGATCAGAATAAAGTGACCTGTCTACATAATATGTACCCAAAGGAGCATATTCTTCTGACATTCCGGCAATATCATAGTCATTGCTTTCTTTAACAGTAGCGGTTGAACCGAAGCTGTATGTAGTTCCTCCGATTGAGTTGTCAAGTTTAATTACTGTATCAACATGTGCGTAGTAAATTTTACTCGAACTGTATTTATACTTTACTCTGTCAGTATCAGCAACATTAGCTTCAGAATTTGATTTTAATATGCTGTAAGCTTTCTTTGTATAATTATTACCGGCATATCCGTATGAAACTTCATAAGTCAAACAATCGGCACCTGCATCGAGGGCTGATGATATTGTTTGCCATATATAAGTATTCTCATCATCTGATACCAGTTCTAAGGATACGCCACCCGCACAGTTGATGTTAACATCAGATACATCTCTGTCGGTAGCAAAAACTATTTGTTCACCTTCGGGAATTTGCCCATCCTTCAAACTTATGCTTTCGGGAACGGTAAGGGTGACAACCGGTGCATTAAGTGCAACCGTCATCATAGAAGACAATGGGAGCATCGAAATAACCATTATTAATGTTAAAATTAAAGATATAATCCTTCTTTTCATAAAATCCCTCTCCTCTAATATATCAAACTACAATACTTGTATGTTTATTATAAAACAATTTGTAATAATTGTCAACAACATATATTTAATTCAAAATTTTGTAACGCAAATGCAATGTAAATAAAATTTTTTTCATTCGGTAAAATCAGTAAAGCTTTTAAAAATTAAATGGCTGCAAGAAAGATCAAACTTCCTTACAGCCGGTTTTTAATGATATAATTTTACTGTTCAGCGTAAACGCTTACTTTTTTACGGTCTCTGCCCAAACGCTCATACTTAACTTTACCGTCAATAAGAGCAAACAATGTATCATCAGAACCGATACCGACATTGTTACCGGGATGGATGTGTGTTCCACGCTGTCTTACAAGGATGTTTCCCGCAAGTACAAACTGTCCGTCAGCACGCTTTGCGCCAAGACGCTTTGACTCGGAATCACGACCGTTCTTTGTAGAACCCATTCCCTTTTTATGAGCAAATAACTGAATATTAACTTTAAGCATTATCGACACCTCCGTGAATTACTTTAATGTGTTCGGGATACTGATTTGCAAGCTCCATCAAATGAAGTTCAAGACCCCTGAGAAGATCCTGTGTTTGCCTTGCATCAAAATCGGACAAGGTCAATTTCATATAACCGTCCTCATCGGATACAACCTCAGCGATAATCTTATATATTTCGGTGATTGTGTTCACCGTCATAAAAAGCGCTGAAGAAACAGCGGCACAAACAATATCCTTACCCTTTTCGTTATAACCGGAATGTCCCACGGATTCAAACCCGTTAAGACCCCCGTTTTTCGTAAAAAGTGTTACCGTTATCATAAATTAAGCGATAATCTCAGCAATTTCAACCTTTGTATACGGCTGTCTGTGACCCATTTTACGCTTTTCGTTTTTCTTAGGCTTGTAAGTGAAAACCGTAATTTTCTTAGCCTTGCCGTTCTTAATTGCCTTTGCTTTGACTGTTGCTCCCTCAACATAGGGAGTGCCGACCTTGATACCGTCATCAGCACCGACTGCGATTACCTTATCAAAGATAACTTCGCTGTCTGCTTCGACATCAAGCTTCTCGATGAAGATGCTGTCTCCGGCTTCAACCTTATACTGTTTTCCGCCGGTCTCAATGATTGCGTACATTTTTTAACCTACCTTATTATAGTCTCGCTATTCTGAGGTGCGGACAAGCCGACTTAAACCCCAAATATGCGGCATAGAGTATGATAACACATTATTGTCAATGTGTCAAGTGGGAAAATGAAGTTTTTAGTTTTTATTTAGAATTCGAGGTGAAAATTACCAAGCAAAATGTCATTGTGAAAAGTTTTATGCAGCTTTGATAAATTAGTAAGTACCTACAAAACTCACTTTGATCCCTCAATCAGCATAGCTGACAGCTTCCTTTTTCGCACACGAAAACAGGAGCCATACAGTGCTATTATCCAAAATCGGGTGTGGGCTTTGCCCACCCTAAACTCCTCACTCCTAATTCCTAACTCCTAACTGTAAATCAGTATTCCATACCAATCTTAATAGCTTTCATATTAGGCTCGATAAGGTGCTGTTTCTTTGGAGGAACAATTTTTGCGATTGTTTTTTCCATGGTTTCCTCTGTACAGAAACCTGTCATAGCCATAAGCTTACCGATAAGAATAATATTTGCAAGCTTTTTGAGAGAATTTTTCTCAGCAAGCTCTGTTGCCGGAACATAAGCCACGGTAACATCGTCACGCTCAACCTTTTTGGGGATAAGAGTGCTGTCAAGAATGACAATTCCACCGGGTACAACCTTGTCAATGAATTTATCCAAAGAGGGTAAATTCATAGCAATAAGTACATTGGGGTTAATAACAAGGGGTGAACAGATGGGGTCGTCGGAAATGCAGACACTGCAATTTGCAGTACCGCCACGCATCTCGGGACCGTATGAGGGAAGCCATGAAACTTCCTTGCCGTCAATAAGTCCGGAGTTTACTATTACCTTACCCATGAACAAAATTCCCTGACCGCCGAAGCCTGCCAATAAAGCATTCATATCTTTCATTTATTTGTCCTCCCCGGCTGTTTTATCTTTATATACTCCCAAAGGATAGTAAGGAAGCATATTATCTCTTAACCATTGAAGTGCATCGTTGGGTTCAAGTCCCCAGTTTGTAGGACAGGCTGATACAACCTCAATAATTGAAAAACCTTTTTTGTCAAGTTGTGTCTGGAAAGCCTTTTTGATAGCTTTCTTTGCACGGTTTACATTTTTAACGCAGTCAACTGCTACACGCTCAGCATAAGCAACACCGTCAAGCGTTGAAAGCATTTCGCATACTCTTACGGGATAGCCCGAATAATTAACATCTCTGCCGTATGGGGTTGTCTGTGTAACCTGACCCGGAAGTGATGTAGGAGCCATCTGACCGCCTGTCATACCGTAAATTGCGTTGTTTACAAAGATTACGGTGATGTTCTCACCTCTTGTAGCGGCGTGAACCATTTCCGCTGTACCGATACCCGCCAAGTCACCGTCACCCTGATATGTAAATACAAAATTATCGGGTAATGCACGCTTAACACCTGTTGCAACTGCCGGTGCTCTGCCGTGTGCCGCCTCAATCATATCACAACTGAAATAATCATAGCACATAACCGCACAACCAACCGGTGCAATACCGACTGTTTTACCTTCGATACCGAACTCATCAATATT
>JAZUIT010000101.1:0-5663 GCA_045642385.1 Acutalibacteraceae bacterium | reverse complement strand
GACTGTAAAGAAAATTGCCTTACAATTATTTATAAGGTTGTAGGAACCGGAACGGAAAAGTTAAGTAAAATGTGTAAAGGCGATAAGCTTGACGCATTGACAGGGCTTGGCAACGGTTACAGCTTTACACACGCCGGAAATACTCCGTTGCTGATAGGCGGGGGAGTGGGTATTCCACCGATGTACCTGTTGTGTAAAAAACTTATAGAATCAGGAAAAACACCCACGGTTGTCCTTGGGTTTAACACAAAATCTGATGTGTTTTTTGAAGATGAATTTAAAAATTTAGGCGTAAAGGTATTTACCTGTACAGCTGACGGAAGCTACGGCATTAAAGGCTTTGTAACTGATGTTGTAAAAGATCTTGATTATTCTTTCTTTTACACCTGCGGTCCGGAGCCGATGTTTAAGGCTTTATCAAAAATAGTTAAAACCGAGGGTCAGTACAGCTTTGAAGAAAGAATGGGATGCGGTTTCGGAGCCTGTATGGGCTGTTCCTGTAAAACCCTTACCGGTAACAAAAGAATTTGCAAGGAAGGACCTGTAATGGACAGCGGTGAAATAATATGGAACGACTGAAAGTTAATCTCTGCGGTATTGAAATAGACAATCCGGTTATTCCTGCTTCCGGTACATTCGGTTACGGCTACGAGTTTGCAGAGCTTTATGATATAAACTGCCTCGGAACATTTTCTTTCAAAGGTACTACAAAAGAGCCTCGATTCGGCAATCCCACTCCGAGAATAGCTGAATGTAATGACGGTATGATAAATGCAGTCGGACTTCAAAATCCCGGTGTTGACAAGGTTATCTCAGAAGAATTACCAAAGCTTTCAAAGGTGTTTAATAAAAAAGTTATGGCAAATATCAGCGGTTTTTCCGTTGATGACTATGTTTATACCTGTGAAAGACTTGACAAAATTGATAATATAGGCTGGCTGGAAGTAAATATTTCCTGTCCCAATGTTCACAACGGCGGTATGACCTTCGGCACTGTTCCCGAGGTTGCCGCAGAGGTTACAAAAGCCGTTAAGGCTGTTACCGTAAAACCTGTCATTATGAAGCTTTCACCCAATGTTACGGACATAGTAGCAATAGCAAAAGCCTGTGAAGATGCCGGAGCCGACGGAATAAGTTTAATTAATACACTTCTCGGAATGAGAATTGATTTAAAAACAAAAAAGCCGGTTATAGCAAATAAAATGGGCGGTTTTTCCGGAAATGCAATTTTCCCGGTTGCACTCAGAATGGTTTATCAGGTTGCAAATGCCGTTAAAATTCCGGTAGTCGGCATCGGCGGTATCAGTAAAGCGGAAGATGTAATTGAAATGATGCTTGCAGGAGCTACTGCCGTTGAAATCGGAGCGGCAAACCTTGTTAATCCTTTTGTGTGCAAAGAAATAATTGAAAAACTGCCTGCCGTTATGGATAAGTACAGGATTAATAATCTGAATGAAATTATAGGAGGTTGTAAATAATGGGTAAGGATGTAATAATTGCCTGTGATTTTGCAAGTAAGGATGCTGTAATGAATTTTCTTAACAAATTCGGTGACAAAAAACCGTTTGTTAAAATCGGAATGGAATTGTTTTACGCTGAGGGTCCGCAAATTGTAAAAGAAATTAAAGCAAGAGGACATAAAATTTTCCTTGATTTGAAGCTTCACGACATTCCGAATACTGTAAAGAAAGCTATGAAAGTGCTTTCCGACTTAGATGTTGATATGTGTAATCTGCACGCAGGTGGTACAAAGAGAATGATGACTGCCGCAATAGAGGGCTTAACCCGTGAGGACGGCACAAGACCCATACTTATTGCCGTAACTCAGCTTACATCTACCGACCAGCAGTCAATGGAGAATGATTTGCTTATCAGAGAACCTATTGACAAGGTTGTTATGCACTATGCCGAGAATGCTAAAAATTCCGGTCTTGACGGTGTCGTATGTTCACCGCTTGAAGCTGAAAAAGTCCATAATATCTGCGGTAAAGATTTTGTTACCGTTACACCGGGCGTAAGATTTGCCGATGGCGATATCGGTGACCAGAAAAGAGTTATGACTCCGGCAGAAGCCAAAAAAATCGGTTCTGATTATATAGTCGTGGGCAGACCTATTACCCAGGCGGATGACCCGGTTGCCGCTTACGAAAGATGTTTAAAAGAATTTGCAGATTAATTTATTACAAATTTGTAACAAAGTGTGCGTTGCTACTTGACTGAAATGCGATTTTTTGGTAAAATGGTTTTGCGTTCAAAATTCTTTGTAACTGACGGAAACAGCAGGTTACTGCGAGGAAACAAAGAATTATTAATTGCCGACCGTCTGGGCACACTTGAATCCTTTTGATTGATGTGTGTCCGGTTGCGTTTTTAGGAGGTAAAATGATGAAAAAAGTCGGAATTATTATGGGAAGTGACAGCGATTTACCTATCATACAGAAGGCTGTCGATATGTTGAAAAGCTTTGATGTGCCTTACGAGGTTCACGTTTTTTCAGCGCACAGAACCCCTGAACAAGCAAAAGAATTTGCCTGCAATGCTAAACAAAACGGCTTCGGGGTGCTGATAGCAGCCGCAGGAATGGCGGCACACTTAGCCGGTGCGATAGCGGCAAATACGACCCTGCCTGTAATCGGAATACCCTGCAAATCACAAAACTTAGACGGTATTGACGCCCTTTTGTCAACTGTTCAGATGCCTACGGGAATCCCTGTTGCAACAGTTGCCATAAACGGGGGAGCCAATGCCGCTTTGCTTTCTATTGAAATATTAGCTTTGTCCGAGTCTGAGCTTGCTAAAAAACTTGAAGACAAACGAAAAAAAGATGCTGAAGCGGTTTTGAAAAAAGATGCTTCTATCATCGAAAAATTAAATTAAAAATAATTAAAAAGGGGAAATAAAAATGGAACTTAAGTACACAGGAAAAACAAAGGATGTTTATGCTCTCGAAAACGGAAACTATCTTCTGAAATTCAAGGATGACTGCACGGGTAAAGACGGTGTCTTCGACCCCGGTGAGAACTCAGTAGGATTACAGATTGAGGGTGTCGGTGATGTTAATTTAAGAATGTCAATTTATTTCTTTGAAAAAGTTAATGCTGCCGGCATTAAAACGCATTATGTAAATGCAAATCTTAATGATACAACTATGGAGGTTCTTCCGGCAAAGGTATTCGGAAAAGGACTTGAAGTTATTTGCAGATATAAGGCAGTTGGCAGCTTCTATCGCCGTTACAGCGATTATATTGAGGAAGGTGCAGATTTACCTGCTTATGTTGAAATGACCTTTAAAAATGACGAAAAAGGCGATCCGCTGGTTACAAAGGACGGTCTTGTTGATTTAGGTGTTATGAACGAAAAGCAGTATGACGATATTAAGGTTATGACTCAGAAAATCACAAAGATTGTTGCTGATGATTTAAAAGAAAAAGGACTTGTCCTTTATGATATCAAATTTGAATTCGGCTATGATGCAAACGGTGATGTAATGCTTATTGATGAAATTGCATCCGGAAATATGCGTGTTTATAAAGAGGGCGAATATATTGACCCCATGACACTTTCTGAGCTTTTCTTCAAGAACTAATTAACGAAAGGTAGCGTAAAAATGGGTGGTTTTTTCGGAGCTGTCGGAAAACAGGAAATACTTCCCGATGTATATTTCGGCACGGATTATCATTCACATTTAGGTACACAGAGTGCCGGCTTGGCTGTTTTTGACAGCGAAAGAGGTATTCAGAGGAAAATTCATAACATAGGAAATGCACCGTTCAGAACAAAATTTGACGGAATTTTCAATGAAATGAAAGGCACAGCCGCAATAGGCTGTATCAACGATTCCGAACCTCAGCCAATAATTTTTCGTTCAAGATTAGGCACTTATGCACTTATGTATGTCGGTGTTATCAATAATACTGATGAACTTATAGATAAATATATTAAGGAAACAGGCGGTCAGTTAGCCGCCATGACCGGCGGTAAGGTAAATACAACGGAGCTTCTTGCCGCTTATATAAACAGAAAAGATACATTTGAGGAAGGCATAACCTACGCTCAGAATTCAATTGAAGGTACTGCTGCGATTCTGATTTTAACCGATCACAATTCAATTATTGCCGCAAGGGATAAATTGGGCAAGCTTCCCGTTCATATAGGAAAAAATGACGGCGGTTATTGTGTATCCTTTGAACA
This sequence comes from Acutalibacteraceae bacterium, assembly GCA_045642385.1. Classification (GTDB taxonomy): domain Bacteria; phylum Bacillota; class Clostridia; order Oscillospirales; family Acutalibacteraceae; genus RGIG2945. The sequence goes on along the minus strand of JAZUIT010000101.1, from coordinate 1,472 downwards.
TTTTGCATATCAAAAGTTAGGTTATAATAATGAATATGAGTTAAAGCCCGGTGAGGTTGTTGAAATTACCGCCGACGGTATGAAAACCTTGAAAAAGGGCGGAGATAAAATGTCCATATGCGCATTTCTCTGGTCATATTACGGTTTTCCTACATCCAGTTATGAGGGAATAAATGTTGAAACTATGCGGTATAAAAACGGCGTAAATTTAGCTCAGAACGATATTGATAACGGTTGCTTGCCGAATGTTGACAGCGTAGCAGGAGTTCCCGATTCGGGTACTCCTCACGCAATAGGCTATGCAAACAGAAGCAGATTACCTTTTGCAAGACCTTTTATAAAATACACTCCCACATGGCCGAGGAGCTTTATGCCGTCAACCCAGATTGAACGGAATAAGGTTGCAAAGATGAAGCAAATTCCTGTTGATGAGCTTATTAAGGATAAGGAATTACTTTTTGTAGACGATTCAATTGTCCGTGGTACACAGATAAGGGAAACCGTTGAATTTTTATATGAAAGCGGTGCTAAAAAGGTACATATGCGTTCAGCCTGTCCGCCCATAATGTACGGATGTAAATTCCTTAATTTTTCACGAGCTACAAGTGATAACGAGCTTATTTCAAGAGCAACAATACTTGAGCTTGAGGGTGAAGAGGGCTTAAAGCATATTGATGAATACAGCGATTCATCCACCGAAAGAGGAAAGGCTATGCGTAAGGCTATTTGCGACAAGCTTCACTTAGCTTCGCTGGAATTTCAGACGATTGAGGGGTTGATGGATGCCATAGGTCTTGAACCCTGTAAATTATGTACATATTGCTGGAACGGCAAAGAATAAAACAGGAGGAAGTTTTCCATGAACGAGATTTCCAAATCGGATGCTTATGCGGCAGCAGGCGTTGATATTACTGCCGGATATAAATCTGTTGAGCTTATGAAAGCTCATATTTCCAAAACCGTAACCGATGGTGTATGCTCGGGTGTAGGTGGCTTCGGCGGCTTGTTTGAATTAAATACCGAGGGTATAAATAAGCCTGTTTTAGTAAGCGGAACCGACGGTGTAGGTACAAAATTAAGACTTGCGTTTTTAATGGACAAGCACGATACAGTAGGTATAGACTGTGTTGCCATGTGCGTTAATGATGTTATATGCTGCGGTGCAAAGCCTTTGTATTTTCTTGATTATATCGCTTGCGGAAAGAATGTTCCCGAGCGTATTGCTGATATTGTAAAAGGTGTTTGCGACGGTTGCGTACAGTCCGGTGCGGCACTTATCGGCGGTGAGACTGCGGAAATGCCCGGATTTTATCCCGAGGATGAATATGACCTTGCAGGATATTGTACCGGTATAGTTGATAAAGATAAAATTATTGATAATAATACAATGGTTGAGGGTGATGTTATAATTGCTTTGCCTTCAAGCGGTGTACATTCAAACGGTTTTTCACTTGTCAGAAAGGTTTTTGATG
>JAZUIT010000100.1:0-3889 GCA_045642385.1 Acutalibacteraceae bacterium | reverse complement strand
CTTTTGTTTGACAAAAGGTACAAATTTTAATAAACATATAAATGATATTGCACCATTTTTCTAAGTGATTTAAGAACTGTAATTGCAGACTTAATTTAATTATATTAAAAATTATGAACTAAATCAATGGCAATTAATTGGAAGAATATTTATAAAAGGAAAGGAAATTTATTTGGAATAAAATCCCACCTTCTTTACCCTTGTTTAAGGCCTTGAGCTTCTTTCTTTTCATTGATTTTCTGCCATAGTTTTTTATCAATATTGGGGTTATCGCCTTGGCTTTGAACATCTATTTGTTTCTCAATAATACGGCTTATCTGATAAAGCAAACGGCTGACGGCGGTTGCAGAAACAACAGAAGAACGGTTATCGTTAGTGCTTGAAGACCTATTTTGCCATACTTTATGAGGCTGTATGATTTGTCAATCGCAATGGGAATACCGGGTGAATTTGACAACCCCGAATTTATTTCGGCACTTGACCGTATTACTAAAGCCTGTAAAGATGCAGGGAAATTCACTATGATTTATACAGGAAACCGTCAATCGGCGATTAAATATTTCAAAAACGGGTTTGATTCTGTCGCTTATTCTATGGATGCGGCATTTCTTGTAAATGAATGCCGAAATGAGATAAAAAATATTAAGGAAGGAATAAGTTTATGAAAGCGGTTGTTTGGGAAAATGACGGTAATCTTCATTTGAACGAAAATTATCCTTACCCCAATTGCAAAGATGATTGGGTAGTAATAAAAGTGGTAAGTGCCGGTGTTTGCGCTACCGACTTAGCCGTAATAAGCGGAGAATTCGGACCTCCGCCACTGATTCCCGGACACGAAATTGCCGGAGTTATAGACAAGGTCGGTTCCCGTGTAAAGTCTGTGAAACTTGGAGACCGTGTTGTAGTCGAAACAGCCGTATCTTGCGGACATTGCAGTGAATGTGAAAGCGGAAATAAGCATTTGTGTCGTGATAGCGGAGAAATAGGCTTTCCTCCGTATAACGGCGGATATGCCGAATATGTAACCGTGCCCGAAAATTGCATAAAACATATTCCGGATAATGTAAGCTTTGATGAAGCCGGAATTATTGAAGCATCTCTTTGTCCTTTCGGTATTATATACCGTCACGGAATGAAAGCCGGTTCAACCGTTCTTGTTCAGGGAAACGGTGTTGCAGGTCTTTCATTTCTTCAAACAGCAAAATGCTTTTCGGCTTCAAAGGTAATTATGTCGGTCAGAAGGGACAGTGCTGTGGAAATGGCAAAGCATTTCGGTGCCGATGTTGTAATAAATACTAAAAACGAAGATTTAGTAGAACGGGTAATGGAAGAAACAGGTGGTCTTGGCGTTGATGTTTCCATTAATGCAACAGGTAATTCTTCTGCCATAGAAAAAACAGTCAAGGTTGCCCGTTCGGGCGGTCAGGTCATTCTTTACGGAATACCCGACATAACTTCCAAAATGCCCGAATTTCCTGTCCGTGATATTATACTGCGACAGTTAACGGTTTTAGGCGGAACCAATAACCAACTTGCTTGGGAACCGTTGCTTTCATTAGTAGCATCAGGCAGGTTTAATGTCCGTGATATGATAACGGAAATATATCCTCTTGAAAAGGTAAATGAGGCATTAGAAACAGTTAAAAATAAACCCGACGGTTTTATAAAAGCCGTACTTCACATTTAATGACAAAAGGAGATAAAATAAATGAAAATAACCAAAGTTGAAGCAATTCCCGTAAGACAAAAAGGCGTAGTTAAGGAAATTAACGATATTAAATTACTTAACGGCGAGTGGAAATTCGCACCGATACATGACCAAAAGCCGACAAATAAAATTAAAGGAATTGAATATGCACTCCCGATATTAAATAAAAGTGATTGGGAAACGGTACCAGTACCCGGTGTATGGGAGATATATGCTGAAAAATACAGCTTGTATGAGGGTGTATGTTGGTTTTACAGAGAATTTACACTTGATAATATAAACGAAAAAACTCATACTCGAATTGTTTTTAAAGGCGTAAATTATAAAACGGATTTATATATAAACGGAAAATTTGTCGGTGCACACGAATCAGGATATACCGAATTTACATATGATATTTCGAAATTTGTCGAAATCGGCAATAATTCTGTTGCTGTCCGTATTGACAATCGTCCAATAATCGTAAAGTGGCCGAATGATTGGGGATATGGTGTTTACGGAGGCATACACAGAGATGTTTTTGTTGAGGTTTATAACGATACATATTTAACGGATATAAAAGTGACTCCTAATTACAATGTTATGAATAAAAAAGGTATTCTTAGAGTGTGCGGAAAGCTTTTTGCGGACGGCAAAAAAGAAATCAAGGTAAAATTGGGCGATAATGAAAATGTTATCAGCTGTTCAAATGGAAATTTCTCCGCTGTGTTTGAATATGATATAAAGGCATGGACCCCCGAGAATCCGACTCTTTATGAGCTTGAAATTTCACTTGACGGCAAGGCATATAAAAACTGTAAAATAGGCTTCAGAAATATCAAATGTGAAAACAAACAGCTTCTGTTAAACGGTGAAAAAACGCAGATTAAAGGCACATGGTTATGTTTTTGATTCACCTGTAACCGGTCTTGTTATGACACGGGATACACTGATTTTTGATATGACAAAAATGAAAGAGGCAAATATTAACGCAATAAGGACACATTATCCTATGTCTGATGAATTTTATTCGCTTTGTAATGAGATGGGATTTATGGTATGGATTGAGCCAAACATTTATTGTTCTGCTCCTGATAACGATATCTACGATACCGTTTTTAAGCAACGAGATTTTGTTGATGTTGCTGTCAGTATGACGGAAGAAATGATTACGGGTGCAAGACAATATGCATCTGTTATAATATACGGAATAGGAAACGAATGCAATACAAAGCATCCCGAAGCGTTACCGTTCTTTACTAAAATTGCAAATACCGTCAGAAACTCAGACAGCACTCGACTTGTAGGCTACGCTTCACTTTACGGTGAATTTGATAATATAGCTCATCTTCTAGATATTATGGGAATTAACGCATACTACGGCTGGTATGACAAATACGATATGTTTAAGGTAAATGATGAGCCTGAAAAAGATGGTAATACATATAAGATAAGGGAAGCGGATGTTTCACCTATAAATGAACTTATTGATGCTAAATTAAAAGAACTTCCACCCGATACACCTATTTTGATTACTGAGTTTGGTGCTGATTCTGTTCCAAAAAATTATTCTGCATTGCATACATTGTGGAGCGAGGATTATCATGCAGAAATTATAAGGAATACGGTTACCGAAGCAAGGAAACACGAAGGTGTCGCAGGTACATTTGTGTTTGCGTTTATAGATTATCCCGACCCGTCAAAGCCGATGAACGGGAGATGGAACGGATATAATTTTAAGGGAATGCTTACAAACAATAGAGAATATAAATTGCCTTATTTTGCGTTAAAAGAAGTTTACGAAAAATAAAGAAGATTAAAAGTGAATGATAACTACCATTTTGACGGGTAGCTTGATACACTTATTTGGGGCGGAATACCCAACAGCAAATGTAGATGGTCGATTATTATATGTCCTTCTATTATTTCTACTCCTTTGTATTGCAAAATGTTTTTATTATTTCCTGCAAGTTTGTCCGTTTCTCAAAGTATATTACTTTCCTTCTATACTTTGAAATAATTACTATGTGGTACTTTTATAACCATTTTGTATGTGATAAACTCTTGTGCTATTGACCATAAAAATCTCCTTTCGTTGTACCTTATGACTTGAACACCTTATGGTATTACATTGGGATTTTTTGGTGTGACTACCGATGCACGATTGATTGGCTTGCACATTCGCAAGCCAGCCTAATGGCA
>JAZUIT010000099.1:0-5724 GCA_045642385.1 Acutalibacteraceae bacterium | reverse complement strand
TTCCTCGTATCCGCTTGAACCGTTAAACTGTCCTGCACCGTACAATCCGTCAAAATCGGCAAATTCAAGAGTTGATTTTAAAGAGAGGGGGTCGATGCAGTCATATTCGATTGCATAAGCTGTACGCATAACCTGTAAATTTTCAAGTCCGGGTATGGTTTTGAGAAATTTCAACTGCACATCCTCAGGTAAAGAAGAGGAAAGTCCCTGTAAATACAATTCATCCGTATCACCGCCACAGGGTTCGATAAATATCTGGTGTCTTTCCTTTTCGGCAAATCTTACTATTTTATCCTCTATGCTGGGGCAATATCGAGGACCCACACCGCTTATTTTTCCGCCATACAGGGGAGAGCGGTGCAAATTATCAAGAATAATCTGTTTTGTTCGTTCATTTGTATATGTTATATAGCAAAGCTCGGTATTTTTAATTTCTTCTTTATTATCAAAGGAAAACGGCACAATTCTTTCGTCACCGTACTGAGGTTCAAGTCTTGAAAAATCAACGCTTTTCCGGTTTACTCTTGACGGCGTACCGGTTTTAAATCTTCTTGTTGGTATTCCCAACTTATTTAAAGCAACAGACAATTCATTTGCCGGGAACATTCCGTCAGGACCGCTTTCATAAGAAACATCACCAACATAAATCTTACCGCCCAAATATGTGCCTGTTGCTAAAATAACACATTTTGCAGTATACAAAGCTTCAAGCTTTGTTTTTACCTGCCACAGATTGTCTTCTGTTCTTATAAGGTCAACAATTTCCGACTGTCTTAATTCGAGATTGTCTTGTTTTTCAATTACGCGCTTCATATAAGCGGAATAATGCCTTCTGTCAATCTGAGCCCTAAGGCTGTGAACAGCAGGGCCTTTGCCCAAATTCAGCATACGGCTCTGCAAAGTGTTGGCATCAGCCGCCTTACCCATTTCACCGCCCAAAGCATCTATTTCACGGACAAGATGTCCTTTGGAAGAGCCGCCGATTGACGGATTACAGGGCATATTACCGACCGAATCCAAATTGATTGTAAAAAGACCGGTAAAACAACCCAAACGGGCAGAGCTTAAAGCCGCTTCAATACCCGCATGACCTGCACCGATAACTATTACATCATATTTTCCTGCAAAATATTCCACTTAAATTACCTCTTATTTTCCTACGCAGAATTGTGAAAAAATTGAATTTACTACTGAATCAACTGCTCTTTCGCCCGTAAGCTCCAACAACGCTTCAACTGCACTTTCTGCGCAGACATTTACCGCATCCATTGTCATTCCCATGTTCATTGCATCAAGCGCTTCCGAAATATATTTTACTGCTTCCTCACAGCATTGTCTTTGCCTTTCCGTTGACAGTAAAGCAAGGGAGGTATCAATTTTATCCGTGCCCAAAAGCTTTTCCGCAAGAGAAGCTAACTCACCAGTATTACCGTTTTTACCTGCGGACATAAACACAACACCGTCAACACGGGATTTAATATATTCCACATCAATTTTCTGTGGTAAATCAGTTTTATTTATTACAGCAACAGTCAATTTATCCTTGCATTTTTCCAAAATAGAAATATCATCCTCTGATATTTTATCCGAACCATCAAAAACAGCTAAAACAAATCCGGCTCTGCCAAGCTTTTTTTCTGCAAGCTGAACTCCTATACTTTCAACCACATCAGCCGAAATATGCATACCTGCGGTATCTGCGAGTCGCAAAACAATATTGCCTAATCTGACAGTTTCCTCCACAACATCCCTGGTTGTTCCGGCAACAGAAGTTACAATTGACCTTTCGCTTCCCGACAGTAAATTCATAAGTGTGGATTTACCCACATTAGGCTTACCCACAATTGCAGTTTCCACACCGTCCGTCAATGTTTTACCGGCTTCATACTTTGAAAGAAGATTATTCAGAGAATTTTTAACATCCGTAAATGTTTTTGTAAGCTCCTCAAATCCGATTTCGGGAATATCCTCGTCCGGATAATCAACCCACGCCGACATATTAGCGCAGGCAGATGCAATAATATCCGCATTGGCTTTTATTTCCCTGCTCAAAGCACCGTCAAGAGCTGTCAGAGCCGCATTTGCCGCCTGTTCACCCTTTGCGGAAATGATTGACATAACTGCTTCCGCTTCAGTCAAATCCATTTTTCCGTTCAAAAAAGCCCGTTTAGTAAATTCACCGGCTTCGGCTGGTCTTGCACCGTTTTTCAGAACAACTCTTAACACCTGTTGTGTTATATACAAACCGCCGTGGCAGGAAATTTCTACAACATTTTCGCCTGTATAACTTTTCGGCGCTCTGAAAACCAGTGCAACCGCTTCATCCAAAGGTTTTTCACCGTCATAGACCTTACCGAATGCGGCATGATAACCCGAAAGTGCCGATAGAGCTTTTCCGCTTACAGCACGAAAAACTCTGTCGGCAACCTCAATGGCATTATCACCTGATATTCTGATTATACCTATACCGCCCGCACTCAAAGGAGTGGCAACTGCGGCAATTGTGTTATTATTCATAGAGAGGATATTTTTTGCAGATTTCATCAACACCTGCTTTGATTTTTTCCGCATTATTTTCAAAATCAGTTGCCGCAAGATAAATATACTCGGCAATCTTGTCCAAATCGTCAGCAACAAAACCTCTTGAAGTAACTGCGGCAGTTCCAAGACGAACACCGCTTGTAACAAAGGGCTTTTCAGGGTCATTGGGAATAGCATTTTTGTTTACCGTAATACGAACCTCGTCAAGTCTTTTTTCGAGTTCTTTGCCCGTAACACCGACAGAACGGAGGTCGACAAGAATAAGATGGTTGTCCGTGCCGCCTGAAACAAGGTCAATACCACGCTTCGTAAGTCCGTCAGCCAAAGCCTTGCAGTTTATAAGAATTTGTTTCTGATACTCTTTAAATTCGGGTTTTAATGCTTCGCCGAAGCAAACAGCCTTTGCCGCAATAATATGCATCAAAGGACCGCCCTGATTTCCGGGGAAAATTGCTTTATTAATAAGCTTTCCGATTTCTTCATCCTTTGAAAGAATAAGTCCGCCGCGGGGACCTCTGAGAGTTTTATGTGTTGTAGTTGTAACAACATCGGCATAAGGAATGGGTGAGGGGTGAAGTCCTGCCGCAACAAGACCGGCAATATGAGCCATATCAACCATAAAATATGCATCAACTTTTTTTGCGATTTCTGCTATTCTTTCAAAATCAATTACTCTGGGATATGCGGAAGCACCCGCAACAATAAGCTTCGGCTTACATTCAAGTGCAATTCTTTCAATCTCGTCATAATCAAGAAAACCGTCATCATTTACACCGTAGGGAACAAAATTGTAAAGCTTACCGGAAGCATTTACAGGTGAGCCGTGGGTAAGATGACCGCCGTGAGCAAGATTAAGTCCCATTACGGTATCGCCCACATTGATTAATGCAGAATAAGCCGCCATATTTGCCTGAGCACCGGAGTGTGGCTGAACATTAGCGTACTTTGCACCGAAAAGCTGACAAGCTCTGTCACGGGCAATATCTTCCACAATATCAACACATTCACTGCCGCCGTAATATCTCTTTCCGGGATAGCCCTCTGCATACTTATTTGTGAGAACCGAACCCATCGCCGCCATAACAACAGGCGAAACAAGATTTTCGGAAGCAATAAGCTCAACATTCTGTTTCTGACGGGTAAGTTCTTTGTTCATAGCTGCACCCACTTCGGGGTCACATTCACTTACAAAACCGATTGTATCAAGAATTTTACCTAACATTGAAAATCTCCTCAATATATAATATTAATTAGTATTATACTATGATTTGAAGTATATGTCAAATTGCGTTTTTTTCAAAAATTATGACAAAATAAGCCTTAATTTTATTGACAATATAACAATATCGTTATAAAATATTATAGTATATGGACATTTCGTGTATATATAAACAAAGCATCTTCTCCTTATATCATATCTGTTTGATTGCTTTGTTATTTCGGAAAAGCTCTGAAAATTTTTAATCTATGGGGATGATTATTATGAGTAAATTAAAAGTTGGTATTATCGGTACCGGTGGTATAAGCCACGAGCATATGAAAGGTTATTTGGCTTTGCCCGATGATGTGGAAATTGTCGGACTTTGCGATATTGATGAAGCAAAGGTTTATTCCTATGCTGAAAGCTATGGTATTGACAAAAAATATGTTTATACAGATTACAACAAAATGCTTAGCGAAACAAAGTTTGATGCAATAAGTGTATGTACCTGGAATGCCGAACATAAAAATGCAACCATAGCAGCGCTGAAATCCGGTGCGAATGTAATTTGCGAAAAGCCTATGGCTATGAATGCAAAAGAGGCACAGGAAATGGCAGATACAGCAGAAGAAACCGGTAAGCTTCTTCAAGTTGGTTTCGTAAGACGCTTCGGCAACGATGCAGAAATATTAGATGATTTTATCAAAGGCGGACAAATCGGTGATATTTATTATGCAAAGGCAACTTATCTTCGTCGTAACGGCTGTCCCGGTGGCTGGTTTGGTGATAAAAAATATTCCGGTGGCGGTCCTGTAATTGATTTAGGCGTTCATGTAATGGACCTTGTCCGTTACCTTGCCGGCAGTCCTAAGCCCGTTTCGGTTTATGCCTGCACATACGATAATTTAGGTCCCAACCGTGCAATAATGCCCGGCTCAGATGACTGGGTTTCAACATCCGTGGACAGAGACTTTGAACATAATGTTGAGGATTTTGCATCTGCTCTTATCCGTTTTGATTCCGGACTTACATTAGCTATGGAAGCAAGCTTCAATCTCAACATTGAAAAAAATATCGGTAATATTGAAATTTTCGGCACAAAAGGCGGCGTAACAATTAATCCGGATATTAAAATCAGTACGGATATGAACGGTCGCTTCGTTGAAATTGTTCCGTCAGGAAATACCGGTTTAAGCTTTGACGGTCTTTTTAACCGTGAAATTAAACATTTCGTTGATTGTATTAACGGTAAAACAAAATGTATCGTTAAACCCGAGGACGGTATCGTTTTGATGAAAATGATTGATGCTATTTACGAATCTGCAAAAACCGGTCATGAAGTAATTATTAAATAAATTATAGAGGAAAAGTTTTATGAAGAACACAGAAAAATCAATGGAAAAAATTGTTGCACTGTGCAAGGGCAGAGGTTTTATTTTCCCCGGCAGTGACATTTACGGCGGACTTGCAAACACCTGGGATTACGGTCCCTTAGGCGCAAGGCTAAAAAACAATGTTAAGGATACATGGAGAAAGCGTTTCATTCAGGAGCGCCGTAACAGCTATGAGGTTGATGCTGATATTTTAATGCATCCGAGAGTCTGGGAAGCCAGCGGTCATGTTGCAAGTTTTTCTGACCCTCTGCTTGACTGCAAAGAGTGTAAAATGCGTCACCGTGCAGACAATCTTATTGATGCCTTTGACCCGGAAGCCCATGCAGACGGTATGACGAAGGAGGAAATGTTTGAGTATATTAAAGCTCATTCAATCCCATGTCCAAACTGCGGTAAGCATAATTTTACGGATATCAGAGAATTTAATCTTATGTTTCAGACTTTCAGAGGTGTTACCAATGATTCAAAGAGCATAATTTATCTCCGTCCCGAAAATGCTCAGGGTGAGTATGTAAACTTTTTGAATGTTCAGAGAACCATGAGAGCAAAATTACCGTTCAGCATCGGTCAGATTGGTAAAGCTTTCAG
>JAZUIT010000098.1:0-2669 GCA_045642385.1 Acutalibacteraceae bacterium | reverse complement strand
ATCAGTATAGAAATCCGAAAAATAGTCAATTGCCTGTAATACATTCATCCAGTTTGGCACAAATGACCTGTCCGGCATAAATGCCACCAAAGCTTTGGTCGTTGGACCGGGATATCTACCGTCTACTAATACTTCGCCTTTGTAATCTTTGATAAGTCCCGTAAGAGTTTTAATTAAAGTTGTTTTTCCGCAACCGTTGGGACCCAGCAATCCGATAATCTGACCGGGCTGAAATTCAAAGCTGATATTATCAAGTACAGTATTGCTTCCATAGGATTTTGTAAGATTTTTAACTGAAATAATCGGCGGCATACAATACACCTCTTTAAATAAAAATGTTTACTATATATTATCCCAAAAAAGTACAATTTTGTCAATCCTTGCAGTCAAGAATTAAAAATATTTTAAAAATTTTTTGAAATACCGGTTAAGTTGACATCTGCACTTATTATCATGTATAAAAAAGCCTTGCTCTCACATCGAGAACAAGGCTTAATTTAAATTAAATTTACCAATGGAATGTAAACGAAGTTATATACTTTCCGTGCATTTCAGCTTTAAGCTTGATACCGTACTTAACTTGAAGATTTTCAGAAGCGACAGGCATTGTATGTTTAACATATGTAAGAGTACCGTTCTTATCAATCTTAGCATCAATTATACAGCCTTTATAAACTGCATAACCGTCAGTAAATTCAAAACCTTCAAGCTGATCAACAAGTTCCGCTGCATCGAAATAATCCATGCAGGAGCTTACATATTTAGGCTTGTCCGATATAAGAGCTTTATCATCTTTAAGCTCAATCCTGATATCATAACTGCCGTCAGAATTTTTCTTTCTTGTTGCAGACTTAACATAATCCGGTGAAAGTTTACTCATATATTCCTCGTCAGAGATAGGGAAATACCAGTTCTTTGTTACTTTTGTTCCGGAAGCTTCGTCAACAAGCTTCTTTGTAGGCTTGCCGTTTTTGAAAACTTCATTTTCGGGAGTACCGTCGTCCGCACCCATAAATTTCTTTGCAACACTGCTGGCAAGCTTACCGATTGTTTTACTGCCTGCAATACTTTCTATTGTTATTTCAACATAGTTGGTTCTGTCAACATTGATATTATTCTTCGCTTTTGCGGCATTAGCTGACTTGTTATAAGCCTTAACAATAGCTTCCTTGCTTTCACCGATTGAATAACCGCCGTTCTTTTTCTTATTCTTCTTAGTAGTTTTTTTATCTGACTTTTTCTTTGTTGTTTTCTTATCGGAAGCTTTTTTTGTTGTCTTTTTATCGGATTTTTTCTTTGTACCTGACTCTTTCTTTGTTCCAGATTCTTTCTTGGTAGATGTTTTCTTAGATGATTTTGCCTTTGTTGTATCTTCATCATCAACATCGCTGACATCGTCAGTATCGTCAACATCGTCGGCATCTGCATTTACATCAACATCATCGGAAATTGCAGTTGTATTTTTTGTGTCATCGCCTTTTTCTGAACCACCGCAGGCGGCAAATGAGAACAACATTATTACTGCCATTACCATGGAAAGAAGTTTAATCGCAAATTTCATTAATCACACCGTCTTTCAAATTTTTATTTTAAAGACAGTCTACTAAATTTTCCTGAATTTGTCAAGCCTTTTTTGCTAAAACAGAAATAAAATTTTAATTCCAATAGAAATGAATTTCTTCTGTGTATGTACCGTGGAGCTTTGTAGCTGCGGAAATATCAAATCCCAAAACATTCATACCACCTGTTCCCTGTCCTTTTATAGACATATTTGTGTACATATATTCAATGTGATAATTCTTATTTATTTTAGCAATAACGGTTGAACCCTCATTTTTGTCATTAACATAATTTAAAGTAGCATCCGTAATATCAAGACCGTTTAAATCAAGAGCATCAATCCTCAAATAGTTTGTGCAGGAGGCATGAGCCGGTGGCTGTTGGGTTAAAGTACCCACCTCCGGTTTTAAAACAATGGTAACTCCGTAGCTGCTTCCATCTTTAACACAGGTCGCACTCCTTACGCCCGAGGGATTAAGTGTACTCATATTAGGTGAGTGTAAAATCGGGAAAAAGTCATTTTTACTTTCAGTACCCATTGTGGGATTGCCGTTGGAGAAAACCTCCGTAACAGTCTGACCCGTATACTGTTTTGAAATATTATTCTGAGCAATTTTGTTTCCTAAGCTCAGTGCCGCTCTTCTGATATTATCGGTATTCAGATTATCGGGCTTAATATCGGAAATATCGTCAATAGTAAGTTTTGTAAGCTCTTTCTTCGTTGCTTTAAAGCTCTTTTCAGCCTTTGAAATATTTGCACAGTAGTTATAATACTGTACAATCTGGGAAATTGAACCGTTCAGAGGTGCGTTATCCTTTTGCTGCTGTTGGGTTTGTTGTTGCTGCTGTTGCTGTTGAGGTCTTTGCAGCTGTTGCTGTTGTTGCTGTTGAGGTCTTTGCTGCTGTTGTTGTTTTGGAATTGTTGTGCTCTGTTTTGTAGAATTATTAAGCATCGTGGTAGTTTGAGATGGTTGAATTTCCGACACACTTGTACCTGCCGTAAGCTCATAATCCTCAGGTACGGTGGTTATGGTAATTTCATTTTTATTAAACTTTATTTTTACGCAGAAAACCACCGACAAAACAACTGCCAACCCGGCAACTAAAAC
>JAZUIT010000097.1:0-2514 GCA_045642385.1 Acutalibacteraceae bacterium | reverse complement strand
AAGGGCTAAAATGGAAATCAAAATCTCCTGTTTCATAAAAAAACCTCCGTTTCGGAATAATTACATTATACATTATTCTAAAACGGAAATATTGATACAAAAACGGCTCTGTGCAGAACACACAGAACCGTTATTCTTTATGCGAAAATGGTATATAGAATATTTTTAATATATGAAATGATTGAAAGTATTATTTCAAATATTGAGTTGTTTTCTTTCGGAGCTTGCGTTTCGGAGGTTTGGTCAATTAAACTTTGATATTCAAGATAAGCGGAATCTGTTGATAACTCTTCTGCCGTTTTTGTCTGGTCAACCTCTGCCAATAATAACCCTGCCTGAGTTAATATTTCAACATCCTTTTCATCAATAACTCCGTCATGGTTGCAGTCCGCAGCCATATATACCGCTTCGCCCACCTGTTCTTTTGTGAGCATACCGTTTGCAAGGAAATTTACAATAACCGCATCATTACCGTCATATATTCCGTCCCCGTCAGTATCGCCGAAAAGGACAATATCAAATTCTTCAATTACAAAATTATCATTTCCGTACAGCACTATTTTTGAACCCGTGCCGATGTTGTTACCGGATTTTTTAATCTGACAGGTGCAACCGCTTAATGAATCATTATTCAAATTTAATTCTGTCATTGACGGTGAAATTCCGTAAATTAACTTTGATTCTGTATCAATCTTAAAATTCGGATTGTTGTTACAACTTATTGTATCAACAGGTACAAAATATATATTTATATTTGCAAAAGTGGTGATTAATCCTGAACCCAAATCCCACTTTATTAAACTCCATTTATCTTTTGTTTCCATATAGTAGATATTTTTTAACTTATAACAATATGAAAAAGCATCAATATTGACATATTCCAAACTGCCGGGAAGTACAATATTTTCAAGTTTAGTACAGCCCATAAATAAATCTCTTGTAATTTTACTGATACCGTTGCCGATTTTCATGTATTTAAGCAAACAACCATCGAACGCACAAACACCAATATTTGTTACACTGTCAGGCAATGTTACAGCCGTAATTTGAGTACACCTTGCAAAAGCATAGTTACCCACAGAAGTTATATTATCATCAATAACCGCACTTGTTATTCCCGTACAACCGTAAAACGCATAATTTCCGATAGTGGTAATTCGCTTATCAATGGAAATACTTGTAATAGAATCCTTGTATTCACTCCACGGTGTAACATTTGAGGTGAAATTATACATTGCTCCGGAACCTGTCAAAACCAATTCATTATTAGCTTCGTTATATGACCATATAATATTGTCACCGGCTTTGTTATTAACTTTCCATACCGCATAAAGTGTTGAACCTGCGGTTACTGTATATTTTGAACCGGGTAAATAATCAATATTATCTGAATTTGTCTTTGACCAGCCCAATAAATCAAAGCCCGGTCTGTCGGGTGTCGGAATATTTATTGTTTCTTTCGCAGTTACAATTTTCTTTAATGCTCTTCCGTCATTCAAATCCAAAGCTATTTCTTTGGTTGTATAGGATTTTGTTCCTAAAATCTCACCCGATACCGTTTTAGGTGTGAAATAGAATGTACCGAGTATAGAATAATACATTTTTTCGGTTACAATTTTTTCGGGTGATATTTCCGTGTAAGTGTTTTCTTTATAATTCGGACTTGTTCCCTTGTAGTAACCGGCAATACCCGAATTATCTGACATAGTAACTATTATTTCCTGTGTCATTCCGTATTTATCTGTAATATCAATGTTAAATGTGGATTTTACATAACCGCATTCCGAACAGGTAAGCGAATCTCCATTGTAAATATGCGTATGAGATTTTGTCCAGTGTGCATACAATGTCTGATCGTTAGCTACCGTTACTATTGAATCAGTTGTTATTTTTGTTCCGCCTGTTTTTGAAGTATACCATCCGTCAAAATCATACCCTGAACGAGTGGGAACGGGTAATGTGCCGTATGTAGAATTATATGTTACAATCTTGCTTGAAGTTGAACAGTTTCCGCCGTTAGCATTAAAGTTAATTGTGTAAGAGGATTTTTTTACATTAAATAAATTGCTCATATCACCATTTGTATGTGAAACTAAATTTTCAGCTGTAATAAAAGCAGTATAATTCCCGGCAGGTAGTAGGTAAGTATATTCAGTATCAGATGTTATCCTATTTAAAAATACATATTCCGTTGTTTGTCCTTCCTTAAAAAATCTTATACTATATTTATCAGTATTTTCACATTTTGTCCATTTTAGTGTGACTGTGCCATCAGGATTAGATAAAATACTTTTAATCACAGGCTTTTGAGGTGCATCATAAACTTTTATTTCCTTAGCTTCTGATGTACTGCCACCCAATGAGTTAATTGCTGAAACAAATATTTTATATGTTCCGGCATATAAAAATTTGATTGAATATGACAAATTTGTGTTTACATATAAAGTATCGATATGATCATTATTATTCCAAATATCAATATTATAACTTGTAGCATTATTGCATGAACCCCAT
>JAZUIT010000096.1:0-4738 GCA_045642385.1 Acutalibacteraceae bacterium | reverse complement strand
CTTTGCGACATTTCCCCACACTGTGGGGAATCACCCCAAAAAGGGGCGCCTTATTCTTAGCCTCCCTTGTGTAAAGGGAGCTGGCGGGGGAAGGCGACTGGGGGATTGTCAAAAAGTTGCGATAATATCAAATTGCATATTACGAAACATATTACAATCCCTCCGGTACTGCGTACCACCTCCCTTTACACAAGGGAGGCTTTTTTTATCAGCAGCTTTTATAAAGAAAATATAATGGGTGTGGGTGAAACCCACCCTCAATTATTCATTATTCATTATTCATTAAAATCGGGTGTGGGCTTGCCCACCCTTAACTCCTCACTCCTCACTCCTAACTCCTCACTAAATAAAGTTCCTCACTAAATAAAGTGCATTACCGTGCTTACACTCGCAACAACAAACGCAAATGATAAGCTTGTCAGACTGGGGAATTGTAAAGAAATTTTGCAAAAAACAACAATCCCATTTACTAATTTTTAATTTATTGTGCAAAACACAAACTAAATGCTGATATTGTTAATTTTTTTTGTAAGAAGTGATTGATTTTTTTAAATTAGTGTGTTACAATGATACTGTTCTTAATTGAAATTTAGTTTAGGAGGACACAAAATTGAAAGCATATAGTTCAAAAGATATCAGAAATATTGTTATTTCCGGACACGGCGGAAGAGGTAAAACCACTTTGGCAGAGGCTATGCTTTATATTGCAAAGGCTACTGACAGGCTCGGCAGAGTTCCGGACGGTAATACAGTATTGGATTTCGATGCAGAGGAAAAAAGAAGAAAAGCATCCGTTTCTATGGCAGTTGCTCCCCTTGAATGGAAGAACAAAAAGATAAATTTACTTGACACTCCCGGTCTTTTTGACTTTGTCGGCGGAATATATGAGGGCACAAGAGCGGCAGAATGTGCATTAATCGTTCTTGCGGCAGGTTCCGGATATGATGTCGGTGCCGAAAAAGCTTTTAAAGCGGCAACCGACAGAAATATAGGAAAAATGTTTGCAATAACTCGCTGTGATGCAGAAAACACAGATTTCTATAAAACCTTTGCCGCACTTAAAGAAGAAGTTGAAACAGCTTGTCCGGTTATCATCCCCATTATGGACGGCGACAAGGTTGGCTGCTATGTTGACCTTGTTAAAAATAAGGCTTTTAAATATGAGGGCGGCAAGGCAACCGAAGTGGCAGTTCCCGGTGATGCACAGATTGAGGAAATGCTCGATACTTTAAAGGAAGCTGTTGCAGGTACAGATGATGACCTTATGGAAAAATATTTCGGCGGTGAAGATTTCACCGAGGAAGAATTTATTAAGGGTATTCAGACAGGTATTGCCGACGGTGTCGTATGCCCCGTATTTGCCTGCTCAGGTTATACAACAGATGCAGTTGACATTCTTCTCGATGCAATTGCCGCTTATGCTCCCAATGCGGCTGATTATGCCGGTGAAAAAGCATTAAAGGGCGAAGAAGAAATAGAGGTTAAGTGTGACGAGGCCGGACCTTTGGCGGCTATCTGCTTTAAGACAATCGCCGACCCCTTTGTCGGTAAGATGTCATTTATAAAGGTTGTTTCCGGTAAAATTACTCCCGATGTTCAGGCTTATAATGAGCGTACAGGCGAAGGCGAAAGAATGGGTAAAATCGTTACAATCAAAGGTATTAAGCAGGAAGACAGCCCTGCAATCGTTGCCGGTGATATAGGTGTTGTAACCAAGCTTGCCGGAATTAAAACAGGCGATACAATCTGCAATCCCAAAAATCCCATTAAGCTTGCTCCCGTTGTATTCCCCAATCCCTGTCTTTCAATGGCAGTTAAGGTTCGCAAAAAGGGCGAAGAAGAAAAGGTTGCAGCCGGTCTTTCAAAGCTCAGAGAAGAAGACCCCACAATCAAATTTGCTGTTAATAAGGAAACCCGTGAACAGGTTCTTTCCGGTATGGGTGAACAGCATCTTGATGTTATCGTATCAAAGCTTAAAACAAAGTTCGGTGTTGAGGTTGACCTCTCTATCCCCCGTGTTGCATACAGAGAAACAATCCGTAAAAAGGTTGAAGTACAGGGACGCCACAAGAAACAGTCAGGCGGTCACGGTCAGTTCGGTGATGTTTATATCCGCTTTGAACCCTATGACGGTGATGATTTAATGTTCTGCGAAGAAATCGTAGGCGGTTCTGTTCCGAAGCAGTACTTCCCCGCAGTTGAAAAAGGCTTGCGTGAGTGTGTTGCAAAGGGTATTATCGCAGGTTATCCCATGGTAGGACTTAAAGCTACATTGTATTTCGGTTCTTATCATCCGGTTGACTCCTCTGAAATGGCATTTAAAACTGCCGCTTCAATCGCATTTAAGAACGGTATTCCTCAGGCTAATCCCACAATACTTGAACCTATCGGCACTTTGAAAGCATTTATGCCGGAAGATAAAATGGGCGATATTATGGGTGATATCACAAAGCGCAGAGGTCGTGTACTCGGTATGGGACCCTCCGAAGAGGATAAGAAAATGAGTATGATTGAAGCCGAAGTTCCCATGGCTGAAATGGGTGACTTTGCTACATCACTCCGTTCCGTAACTGCCGGCAGAGGATATTTCTCATTAGAATTCCTGAGATATGAGGATGCACCCGCAAATGTTGCACAAAAAGTTATCGAAGATGCTAAGGCGGCAGCCGAAGCAGAAGACTGATATTCTTACATAAATAAAAATGACCGCTCTTGTATTTATTGCAGGAGCGGTTTAATTTTGTTAAAGTAACAAAAAATCAAACGGCAGGATTGTTCCCGCCGTTTGACTAAAATCAATATGAACTTTTATCTGACTGTGCCTTTAATAAACATATTAGCTTCTGCTGTTCTTCTGTTCAATAAGCCTTGATTTTTCGCGCCACCTGCGTAACAATACAAACAGAACACATCTCTGATTTCACTATCAGTATAAAACTTAGGACCTATGAGCATCATTTCCTTAATTTCTTCAAATCCGGTAGATCTCGTCCAGCAATAAGCGCCCAAATTGAAAGTAAAGCTTAAAAGCGCATTGTATTGTGACTGTGTCACTTTAATTCCATTGTCAACAAGGAAATCATTTAACTTAGGTTCATATTCGCGTTTAAGATATTTTCTGAGAAGAATATCGGCTTGTTCTTCAGTAATGCCGTTAGTGTATTCCCAGGATTCACAGTGACATCCATAGCCGACTGAATATTGTGAATAATCCCAATAAGGATATTTTACAAATCCCTCATATAATTTGATAAATTCAATTCCTTCATCGTCAACATTATATGTATACAAACGCTCGGTGACAGTAAAGGGGTACATTTTTGTGGTCTCAGTAATACCTTTTTCATCCGTGGCACTTATACAGAAAGTATATTCACCGGGCATAAGATTTCCGAACAAAAGTCTCTTATTAACATTTGAAGTTTCAATATTTACGGTTTTTGCGTTAGGATTATAAAGACCGCTGTTCAAGGTATTATGCTTTTCACCTTTTTTGAATATAAATGCCGATACATTTGTGAGTGTATTAGTTGACGTAATCATACCTTTTACATCAAATGAATTAAATTGAACTATTTTTTTCGGATATGCAGTAAGATTGATTTTAATTGTTGAATCACTTACAGTGCTTACCGGTTTTACAACAGTAAATTTAATCATACCGGTATTTACAGATTTTCCGCTTGTGTCCGTTGCCGCGATATAAAGCTTATAATTTCCTGCGGCAAGACTTCCGAAAGCAAGCTTTGAATTAATCTGGGATTTTCCTATATTTACACTCGTTGAATTTGGGTTATAATATCCGCTGTTCTGGATATTGGTGGGATTTCCTTCCTTAAATATATAACCGACAGCTTTGTTTATTTTGTAATTTGAGGTAATTGTTCCGCCTATATCAAAGGAAGCTCCCTCATTTATTGTTGAAGGCTTGTCCGTCAAGGTGATTTTTAATTTTGAAGCAACTTTATTATTTAATGAGATAACATTGAATCTTACGGCAGATGTCGTAAATGTTTTTCCGCTTGTGTCTTTTGCAGAAAACATCATTATGTATGAACCGGTTGCAAGCTTTGAAAATTTAAGCTGTGTATTTACAGGTGAGGATTGAATATCCAAATATCTTACACGGGGGTTATATACATAGTGCTGAATACTGGAAGTATTGCCGCTTTTGAAAATATAACCGGCAATACTGTTTATTGTGTAATTTGATATTGCAGTGCCTTTAATGTTAAAGGATGAACCGCAGCTAATCTGTGTGGGCTTTGAAGTAAGTGCAACTTTTAAGGTAGATTTGTCAGCGGCGATTGCTTTGGAGTATACAAATGTTCCTGCGCATAATGCGGCAATACACAAAGCTGTGGAAAACAGTTTTACTAACTTTTTCATGATAATCAACTCCTTAATTTTTACAAAAACTTTAACTCTTTTTTAACTTCTGCAAGAAAAGTAAACATATTGTATCACACTTTTGAGAAAATGTCAATTCTTACAGCAAGTTTACAAAAAAGTTACAATTTTGGATAATTTTAACTTTACGGTAATTGAACTGCTGATAAATGTTAAAATTTACCATTTCCGGATAAATAAATTTTTCTTGATAACACCCCCAAAAATGTATTTTACGGTTATTATTATAGCCTGATAATTTCAAAAAATCAACAAATTTTACAAAAACTATTGCATTTTACACACAAGTGTGGTATTATCTTTGTTGATAAATAATAAACAAGGTGGT
>JAZUIT010000095.1:0-10193 GCA_045642385.1 Acutalibacteraceae bacterium | reverse complement strand
ATATCAGAACTTTAATGCTTACATTTTTCTTCCGATATATGCGTCAGCTCATTGATGAGGGTCACATATATATTGCACAGCCTCCGCTTTTCAAAATTTCAAAGGGTAAACGCCACGAGTATGCTTTCTCGGATGCGGAAAGAGATGCTTTAATTGCGGAAATGGGAGGTAACTGTGATATTCAGAGATACAAAGGTCTCGGTGAAATGGACGAACATCAACTTTGGGAAACGACAATGGACCCGGAATTCAGAACAATGCTTCGTGTTACATTGGAAGATGCCTATGAAGCTGATAAAACATTCTCAATTTTAATGGGTGATAAGGTCGAACCCCGCAGAGAGTTTATCGAACAGAATGCCCAGTATGTACAAAATCTCGATGTATAACGGTTGAGATACACAGATATATTATGAGAAAAACTTAGAAATTTTCCATGAAAATTGGGGCGAAATATGTGAGATATATTGTAGACCATGATTTACATATTCATTCAAAATTATCATCCTGTTCTAAAAGTGAAGAACAGACAAAAGAAAATATTTTAAAATACGGAATTGAAAACAATTTCAAGACAATATGTCTGACAGACCATTTTTGGGACGAAACTGTTGACGGTGCAAACGATTGGTATATGAAACAGGGATATGAACATATAAAACAATCGTTACCTTTACCTCAGGATGAAAATGTAAAATTTTTATTTGGTTGTGAAACAGATTTAGATAAATATTTTACACTTGGTTTGTCAAAAGAAAATTTTGAAAAATTTGATTTCGTAATCATTCCCACAACGCATCTGCACATGACTGATTTTACAATTGATGCGGAAAAGGACGGCTCAACCGAGGGCAGAGCAAAGCTTTGGGAAGAAAGACTTAATGCAGTTCTTGATATGGACTTACCTTTTGAAAAAGTTGGTATTGCGCATATAACTTGCCGGCTTGTTGGTGACCACAAAAACGGTGAAGATTTAAAGATTTATTCGATGCTGGAACAAAAGGTTTTAAATGATATTTTTGAAAAAGCGGCAGAAAAAAAGTTGGGAATTGAACTCAATTTTAATATGAATGATTATAATTCGGAGGGAAAAAATATTATTTACAGAATTTACAATACTGCTAAAAAAGCGGGCTGTAAATTTTATTTAGGAAGTGATTCTCATAGCCCCGAAGCCTTTTTAAATGCAAAACAGAATTTTAATGAAATTGTAGATTTTCTTGATTTAAAGGAAACGGATAAATTTTTTATTGTGTAGAAAAAGAAAATATTTTTGATTGCGGAGATTTTTTATATGATGATGAATAAAAATATAAAAAATATTATGTGTATAGTGTTTTCTGCAATTTTCTCTTGTCAATTCCTAATGGTATCTTTTGCAACAGAAAAAACTAATTATCCTGAATTTAAAAAATTTGATTTTATTTCCGAAATGTCCGGAGGTATAATTAATAAAAAGATTAATTACGGAAAAAAGACAGAAGTTTCAAATAAAAGGGTTTTCGGCACAGAAAATTTACCGTCAAAATATGATTTAAGAAATGAAAATGTTGTTACCAAAGTAAAAAATCAGGGTGACGGCGGTATTTGCTGGGCATTCAGCACAATAAGTGCGGCAGAAACCAACTGTATAAAAAAAGGTATTACATCACTTTCAAATACCGATTTTTCTGAGGACCATCTTGCATGGTTTACAAATAATGTAGACCCTAAATCAGGTGACGGAATAACTTACAGAGGTTATGACAGTATTTATGAAATAGGCGGCACATGGCAGGATGCCGCAACCACCCTCATAAACTGGTGGGGTGTTGAAAATGAAGAAAATGCAAAATATCACCCGACTGATATGAGTAAAAACGGAAATTATTCCGAAACAAAAAGAACTGCTTCCCATGCACATCTTCAAAATATTGAACTTTTAGGTTCCGATTTTGTGGAAATAAATGAAAACAGAAACGAAATTAAAAAAGCAATTATGGAGAAAGGCTCCTGTACACTGTATTATTACAGCGATGAAAGTAATCTCCGTTCATATTCATATTATCAGTGCGATACAAAATCTTCAAATCATTCTGTGGCTGTTATAGGTTGGGATGATAATTATTCACGCCTTAAATTTAAATCATCAACAGGCGCAAGACCTAAATATAACGGTGCATGGCTTATTAAAAACAATTGGGGAACAAATTACGCAAATAAAGGCTATATGTGGATTTCCTATTTTGATACTTCCCTTTCAAGTGCTACTGTTCTTGATATGGAAAGCAAAAATAATTATGATTATATTTATTCGTACAATGGATGTTCACCTGCGGCGGTAGAGTATTTAGACAAAACAGACAATCTTAAATATGCAAACGCTTTTACCGCAAAGTCAAATGAAATTTTAAAATCAGTAGGCTTATGGACATTGCAAAATGATGTCAGCTATACGGTAAATATTTATAAAAATCTTCGTGCTTCAAATGTTTATCCGGAAAGCGGAACCCTGGTAAAATCCGCAAAAACATCCGGCAGCTTTGAAAACATCGGTTATCATACAATTAAGCTTAAAGATGAAGTCAACCTTACAAAGGGTGAAAGATATTCCGTTGTTGTAACAATTTCTCAGAAAGATAATACTTATGTTATTTTGCCTTTCGAGGGCGGGAAATATGATGTAGTGCAGGACGAAGATAAGGAAATTTCAATAAATTATTCTTCCGGCAAAAATGAAAGCTACATTTATTATTCTTCAAAATGGTATGATACAAAAAATTTCAATAGTGAAAGTCTTAACAATGCTTTAATTTGTGCCTATACCGTAAAAAACAATTCTGCACCGAGTAAATCTCATATTCACGATAACGGAGTATGGATTATACAAAGAAATCCCACATATTTTTCAAATGGTGTAAAAGCTTTAAAATGTTCCGGATGTGGAGGAGTTTTAAAAACACAGGCAATTAATAAGCTTGTACTTCCAACTCCCGAAAATATTAAAGCTACACCTGCTTCTGTTTCTGCAATTAAGCTTTCATATTCAAAGGTTAAAAATGCGGCAGGTTATCATATTTTCAACAGGACAACAAAGAAAACTTATGTGACATCTGCAATATCATATACAATTTCCCAATTAAGTGCCGGTACAAAGTATGAAATTTATGTGAGAGCTTTTATTAAGGGCGGCGGAAAAACTGCGACAGGAAGTTGGTCAAAACCGACATTCGTTTTTACGAAGCCCGATGCAACCAGACTTTCAGCGGCTGCCGGAAAAAATTGCCTTGTTGCGGCATATCGTAAAGTTAACGGTGCAACAGGTTATCAGATTTTGTATTCAACCGACAGTAATTTTAAGAACTATAAATATTTCAATTCAACAAATTTAAGTGAAAAAATCAGCAATCTTATAAGCGGAAAAAATTATTATGTAAAAGTCCGTGCCTATATAAAAGTTGATAAAACAGTTATATGGGGACAGTTTTCAAATGTAAAATCCGTTAAGGTCAGATAGGGTGAAAATTATGTTAAAGCCTCTTGCGGACAGAATAAGACCGCAGAAAATTGAAGATATGGTGGGGCAAACTCATTTACTGTCTGAGGGTAAAACACTTTTTAATATTCTATCCTCCGGACAGCTTCCCAATCTGATTTTTTACGGTCCTTCCGGAGTAGGTAAAACTACCTTAGCGACAATAATTGCAAAACAAACCGACAGGCACATTGTAAAATTGAACGGTACAACCGCTTCAACCGCAGATATAAAGGAAGCAGTAAGTAAACTGAATACAATGTTAGCACCTAACGGAATACTGTTATATCTTGATGAAATTCAGTATTTTACAAAAAAGCAACAGCAGACCTTATTAGAATATATAGAAACCGGGGAAATAACGCTTATTGCATCTACTACAGAAAATCCCTATTTTTATATTTACAATGCGATTTTAAGCCGTGCTACTGTGTTTGAATTTAAGCCGGTTGAACCCTGTGAGCTTGAAAAAGCAGTAGAGAGGGCGTTTAGTTTTCTTGAAGATGAACAAGGTCGAAAAATTGAAAAAGAAAAAAATGTTGTAAAAATTATTTCCTCATCCTGCGGCGGTGATGTCAGAAAAGCCGTCAATGCGGTGGAGCTTTGTGTTTTGGCTTCCGGTGAAAATATTGTTACCGAAGAAACCGCACTGGTTTTAGGTCAGACTTCTTCTATGAAGTATGATAAAAACGGTGACGAGCATTACGATATTTTATCCGCATTCCAAAAATCTATGAGGGGTTCGGATGCAAATGCCGCTTTGCATTATCTTGCAAGGCTTTTAGAGGCAGGGGATTTAGCTTCCGCTACAAGAAGATTGGCGGTGTGCGCCTGTGAGGATGTGGGACTCGCATATCCGCAGATAATTCCCATTGTAAAAGCCGCAATAGATATTGCTTTTCAAGTGGGTATGCCGGAGGCGAGAATACCTCTTGCAGATGCGGTGGTGCTGGTTTGTAATTCGCCGAAATCAAATTCAGCTTATCTTGCATTTGATGCGGCAAATGAGGATTTAAGAAAAACCGGGGCTTTGCCTATTCCGAGAAATTTGCAGAATAAACATTTTGACGGGGAGGATAATCAACACAAAGGTCAATTTTATAATTACCCGCACGACTATCCCGGTCACTGGCTTGAACAGCAGTATTTACCCGATGCAATTAAAAATAAAAAATACTATAATTTCGGGGATAATAAAAATGAAAAAGCCGCAGAGGCTTATTGGAATAAAATAAAAGGAGATATTAAAAATGATAATTAAAGATTTAGCAGAAGCGCTTGAAGCTCAGTTGATTTGCGGCGAAAATTTACTTAATACAGAAGTGAAATCAGCTTGCGGCAGTGATATGATGAGCGATGTGTTGGCATTTGTTAAAAATCAGGCTGTTTTGCTTACGGGACTTTTAAATCCCCAGGTTATCAGAACTGCCGAAATGATGGATATGCATTGTATTGTATTTGTCAGAGGAAAACGCCCTGACGAAGGTATGAAAAGGCTTGCGGAGGACAGAAATATGGTAATTCTCTGCACAGAGCTTGATATGTTTACCGCCTGCGGTATTTTGTATGCCAAGGGCTTGAGAAAAAGATATGCTTAAAGAAAGGAACGGTATCTGAAACTGATGGAATTATTACATTTACATTTTGATGTTTCGGGTGACGACTTTACAACAGCAGGTGAAGCTTCAAGCAAGGTTAAAAAAACCTTGAAGGAATTGGGCTTCAATCCCGAAACGGTAAGAAATGTTGCTATTGCCATGTATGAAGCAGAAATAAATTTAGTTATCCATGCCGGTGGCGGTGAAATTGAAGTTGCAATTTCACCGGAAGAGATTGTTGCAACATTTACAGATAAAGGTCCGGGTATTGCAGATGTAAGTAAGGCAATGCAGGAGGGCTTTTCAACAGCTCCCGACCATGTAAGAAACTTAGGCTTCGGTGCAGGTATGGGACTTCCCAATATCAAAAAATATTCCGATGATATGGATATTAAGTCTGTTGTGGGCGAAGGTACTACAATGGTAATAAAATTTAAAAACAGTTAGAGAGGATACGGTATTACGCCATGGAATTCTTTCATTCGGTTCGACTGAACGAGGATAAATGTAAAGGTTGTATAAACTGTATTAAAAGGTGTCCCACAGAGGCTATCAGGGTTCGCAACGGTAAAGCGAGAATAAGTCCGGAGCTTTGCATTGACTGCGGTGTGTGTATTCGTATATGTCCACACCATGCGAAGACAGCGTACCGTGATAAGCTTGATAAATTAAAAGATTTTAAATATAATATTGCTCTTCCGGCGCCTGCCCTCTACGGACAGTTTAACAATCTTGATGATATAGATTACATACTTACCGCATTTAAGAAAATAGGCTTCGATGATGTTTTCGAAGTGGCTGTCGGTGCGGAAATAGTGTCTGAGGCTACAAGAAAATGGCTGAAAGAAAACCCTGATAGAAAAACGGTTATTTCTTCTGCCTGCCCTGCAGTTTTAAGGCTTATAAGGGTGCGTTACCCAAAGCTTATTCCCAATGTCTTGCCGCTTAATGCTCCGATAGATGAAGCGGCACGGCTTGCAAGAGAAAAAGCAAAAAAAGAAACAGGATTAAACGATGAGGATATAGGTGTATTCTTTATCTCTCCCTGTCCTGCGAAAATTACAGCAATTAAGCAACCTATATGTACGGATAAAAAGTATATAAACGGCGCTCTTTCAATGAAAGATATTTATCCTTTGTTGCTTAAAAATATGACCAGGGAAACAGAACCTGAAAATATAAAAAATTCCGGAGTCATCGGTGTGAGCTGGGCAAGCTCCGGCGGTGAAGCCGCCAGTATTTTGAAAGATAACTGTCTTGCGGCTGACGGAATTGAAAATGTTATTCAGATTTTAGGTGAAATTGAAAACGAAAAGCTTCCGGATTTAAGTTTTGTGGAGCTTTTGGCCTGCCCCGGCGGTTGTATAGGAGGACCTTTGACGGTTGAAAACCCATTTGTTGCAAAATCAAGGTTGCAGAGGCTCAGAAAATATCTTCCGGTCGCCTGTAATCATCTTGAAAGCGACACCGTGCCGGACAGTATTAAATGGGATTCTCCGCTTACGCCTACGGAATCGTTGAAGCTTGCGAGTAATGTTTCCGATGCTATGCAGATTATGGCTGAAATTTATAAGACGGAGCAGAATTTACCCGGTCTTGACTGCGGTATCTGCGGTGCACCGTCCTGTTCGGCTATGGCAAAGGATATAGCTTTGGGAAAAGCATCGCTTTCCGATTGTATTTTCCATATGAAGAAAAAAATTAAAAGTAAAAAAGCGGACGAGAAGCTTGTTCCCGCTCCGTTCAGAACAAATAATAAAGACATTTGAAGGTGAAATTTTTGGAACGCAGAGAAAACATCAGAAACATAGCAATTATTGCTCATGTTGACCACGGTAAAACAACCCTTGTTGATGAAATGCTTAAACAGAGCGGTACATTCCGTACCAATGAACAGGTAGAGGAAAGGGTAATGGACTCCAACGATTTGGAGAGAGAAAGAGGAATAACCATTCTTTCAAAGAACACGGCTATTCACTACAAGGACACGAAAATTAATATAGTTGACACCCCCGGCCACGCCGATTTCGGCGGTGAAGTTGAAAGAATACTTACCATGGTTGACGGCGTTCTTCTGTTGGTTGATGCCTTTGAGGGCTGTATGCCGCAGACAAGATTTGTTCTTAAAAAAGCTTTGGGACTTCGTAAAAAGGTTCTGGTTGTTGTAAACAAAATCGACCGCCCCGGCGCAAGACCTGCCGAGGTTATTGATGAAACACTTGATTTATTTATCGAGTTAGGTGTTGATGATGACCAGATTGAATTTCCCGTAGTATATGCTTCGGCAAGAGACGGCTATTCCTCCCTTGACCCTGATGTGAGAGAGGGAGATATGCGTCCTCTGCTTGATAAAATTCTTGAAGAAATTGAGCCTCCCGAGGGAGATATTGACGGTCCTCTTCAAATTTTATTTTCAAGCCTTGATTATGACGATTATATCGGCAGAATAGGTGTGGGCAGAGTTGAAAGAGGAAGTGTCAGAAAGGGACAGAATGTTGTTCTCTGCAAAACTGACGGTACTCAGGAAAATGTTAAAATTTCAAGACTTTATCAATTTGAGGGTTTGAGAAGAGTAGAAGTTGACGAAGCAAAAATGGGCGACCTGATTTGCGTATCCGGACTCGAAGATATTAATATCGGAGAAACCGCCTGCGACCCGGAATGTGTTGAACCTTTGCCTTTTGTAAAGATTGATGAGCCTACCATTTCAATGAATTTCATTGTTAATGACAGCCCGTTTGCAGGCAGAGAGGGAAAGTTTGTTACTTCAAGAAATATCAGGGACAGGCTTTTTAAAGAGGTTCAGACAAATGTCAGCATGAGAGTTGAAGAAACGGACTCAACAGATACCTTTAAGGTATCCGGCAGAGGTGAATTACACCTTTCAATCCTCATTGAAACAATGCGCAGACAGGGTTATGAGATGCAGGTTTCCCGTCCCGAAGTTATTTTTAAAACCATTGACGGACAGCTTTGTGAGCCTATGGAAACTTTGATTGTCGAAGTTCCCGAACAGTATGTAGGTGCTGTTATTGAAAAATTAGGTTCAAGAAAAGGTATGCTCGAAAATATGGGAACCCGTGAAGGCGGTTCGACACATCTTGAGTTCTCCATCCCCTCAAGAGGTCTTATCGGTTACCGTTCCGAGTTTATGACAGATACAAACGGTAACGGAATTATGAATCAGCTTTTCGCAGGTTATGAGCCTTATAAGGGCGACATCCAGACAAGGGAGAGAGGTTCTATTGTAGTTCACGAAACAGGTACCTCCACAGGCTACGGCCTTTTCAATACTCAGGACAGAGGCAAATTGTTTATCGGTCCCGGTGTTGAAGTCTATGAGGGTATGATTGTTGGTGAATGTGCAAAGAACGAGGATATTACCTGTAATGTTTGTAAGAGTAAACATCTTACAAATACAAGAGCCTCCGGTTCCGATGATGCTTTAAAGCTTGTTCCTCCTACCACATTAAGCTTAGAGCAGTCAATGGAATTTATTAAAGACGATGAATTACTTGAAGTTACTCCCGACAGTCTTCGTCTGAGAAAAAGAGTTCTCTCCAAAGAACAGAGAATGAAGCAATTACACAAAAAGGGATAATTAAAATTAAGGGTGTGTAAAGAAAATGACGAAGAAAAAGAAAATAGTGCTTGCAATTGCAGTTGTAATAATTATTGCAGCATTAGTATTTGCAAAGGTATCCGGCGGAGCATTGACGAAAGTTAAGTGCGGTGATTGCGACGGCGTAGGTTACACCGTCAGCGAAACAAACGAAAAAACAGAATGTGAAACCTGCGGCGGCGAAGGTGAAGTTACAGCTTCCTTCTGGGCATTGGTTCCCCCGATTGTTGCTATCGGTTTGGCGCTTATTACAAAAGAAGTTTACAGTTCACTTTTCGTAGGTATAGTAGTAGGCGCCATATTGGGTGCAAACTTTAAATTTACAAAAACCATGGATGCGCTTGTCAACGACGGTCTTATTAACGCAGTTTCCGGCACGGCAGGTATATTTATTTTCCTTGTTGTGTTGGGAATCATCGTTGCTTTGGTAAATAAGTCCGGTGGTTCTGCGGCTTTCGGTAAGTGGGCACAGAAGCATATTAAGAGCCGTGCAGGTGCAATGCTTGCAACATTTGTATTGGGTGTTTTAATTTTCATTGATGACTATTTTAACTGCCTTACAGTCGGTTCTGTTATGCGTCCTGTTACAGACGGACACAGAGTTTCAAGAGCAAAGCTTTCTTACTTAATTGATGCCACGGCAGCTCCCGTTTGCATGATTGCTCCTATTTCTTCGTGGGCGGCGGCAGTTGCTTCCTATGCGGAAGAAGGTAAGGGTATTTCATTGTTTATCAAAGCTATTCCCTATAATTTCTACTCGTTGCTTACATTTGTGTTTATCATCGGAATTGTACTTATGAAATTTGATTTCGGTGCAATGCGTATTCACGAAGTAAATGCAAAGAAATTCGGTGATTTATATACCGAGGGAGAAAAGGCAGAGGTTGCGGATGAAGAACCATCATCAAAGGGTAAAGTTATTGACCTTATTCTTCCTGTGCTTGTACTTATCGCAGTTTGCGTATTCTCTTTGGTATATGTAGGCGGAATTTTTGATGGAAAAGGTTTCGTTGCCGCTTTCTCAGATACGGATGCAACAGTAGGTCTTCCCTGGGGCTCAATTATTGCACTGGTATTCACAATAGCTTTCCTTTGCCTGAGAAAAGTTATCACAGTTAAAGAAGCTATGGACTGTGTTCCCAAGGGTTTCCTTGCTATGGTTCCTGCAATTTTAATTCTTACATTTGCCACATCACTTAAAAATATGACCGGTATATTAGGTGCAAAACCATTTGTTGCCGATGTTATGAGTAATGTTGCCGGAGAATTCCAGATGTTATTACCTGCAATTATTTTCCTTGTTGCCTGCGTTATTTCTTTTGCAACAGGTACTTCGTGGGGAACCTTCGGTATTCTTATTCCCATTGTTATAGCTATTTTCCCGGAGGGTGCTATTCAGACAATCGGTATGTCAGCCTGTCTTGCAGGTTCCGTTTGCGGCGACCACTGTTCACCTATT
>JAZUIT010000094.1:0-6794 GCA_045642385.1 Acutalibacteraceae bacterium | reverse complement strand
GGATAAAATAGAGTAATAAAACCGAGGTTGTAAGCTTGATGCCTGCAACCTCGTTTAACTTTTATTGTTTATTCGTACAGCTTTTGTTGTCTTATATCTTTACCGCAGAACATCAGGGAGGTGTAAGTGCCGATAATTCTTGAAGTGATGCGTTGGGAATACTTATCCTCCAATTCCTTCGGGGTGAGATTTGTGCTGATTATAGTCGGCTTACCCTCGGAAATTCTTGTATTCACAATATTGTAAACAGCAGAAACGGTGAACGGTGTGGAAAATTCAGCTCCCAAGTCATCAATAATCAGTAAATCACATTCAAGCATTGCTTCCTCTGCCGGAACATCGGAAACAACTGTTTTTCCGAATTTTTCATTTTCAAGTTTTGTGAGCAGGTTTTGCGCCGAACCGTAAATTACGCCAAAGCCTTTGTTAATTACAACACCTGCAACGGCAAGAGAAAGATGAGTTTTACCTAAACCCGTACTGCCGTGCATGAAAAGGCTCTCGGAGCTTTTGGAAAAATTATCTGCGTAGTCCTTGCAATATTCAAAAATTTCGCCCATTTTCACCCGTGGCGCAATACCGAATTTTCTGTCAATACTATCGGAATAATATTTAAGATTGAAAGTTTCAAAAGTACATTTGCTAAGGGGGGCTTTGGAACTTAATTCTTTAAATGCCAATTGTTCTAAGAGCTGTTTGTGACAGTCGCAGATTTTTCCGTCGGTAAAGCCTTTATCCTCGCATACGGGGCAATTGTAACTGATTTTCAGATAATCATCAGGCAAACCCATGGATTTTAAAATGGCAGCTTTTTTAGCTTGTGCAGTTAAATTTTCTGCGGCTAATTTTTCAATATAGCTTTTGGCATCTGCACCCATTCCTATGGCTTTAACTATTGAAAGTCCCTGTTTCCTCATTTCTTCTTCAATAGCAAGGATTTCCGGGTGCTGACTGCAAACATCATCGTGTCTTTTTTTTGCAAGATACTCTGCATCTTCACGCCTTTTTTCCAAAACACTTCTTGCTTTATCGTAAATTCTTTTGTTGTATGTCAATTTTTGACCTCCTTTTTGTATTTAAGGGGTGTCGAAAGGGATTTTCTTGTAAATTCATCTAAATCATAAGACGGTTCATTGGTTTGTGCTTGCTGAGCAAATCTTTTTTGCTTTTCTTTTTCCACAGCCTCAGGTGTGGTGATGGAGTTTTCATGCCAATTTTGCAAAATCTTGTTCATATATGCAAAACTGAGTTTCTGCGTATGGTCAGCCATTTCCTCGTAAGCCAAGTAAATCATATCCATGCTCATACCCCATTCACGGCTCCAGGTGTCGAGATACTTGCTTTGCGCTGTTGTGGGAACTGAATTTGAAATTCCCGTAAGTGAGCAAAATTCTTTCCAAAGTGTATTACGGTTATTTAATTTTTCAATCTGTTCATCAGCTTTTTCGAGGGTGTCAATTTCTTTTTCACCCCAGTCCTTACCGACCTTGACTATGTAAGCGGTTGCGGTTTTATTGACGGATTTACAGTATTCAACAAGCATCAGGATAACCTCAACCGGTAAACCGTAGTAGTCATGGAGCAATAAAAGATTGCTCATGGTGTCATAGCCTATTGTTCTGCCGAGTTTTATCTGAACCTCATTGAATAAAAACTTTATTTCCTCCGATTCGGTACAGCGTTTGGTTATTTCTTCGTTTGTAGGCTTTTCCGGTTTAGGAGTGATAAATGTTTTTTTGGGCTCAACCGGCTTTTCCAACTCCTTTTTTACAGGTTGTTTTATAGCTTCACCGTCTTCGACGATTACACCGTTTTCTTTCCAGTAAAGCATAGCATCCTTAATGTCGTCAACAGAATAACCTATTGCTTTGGATATATCGTTTTCGTCAAATTTTTCACCGTTGTGTCTTAATATCCACAAAAGCGCCTTTATCTGAATAGCACCTGCCAAGCGGATATGCTTGTCGGCAACAGCGGTAGGTACGGCAAAAACCGAAGTCCACATTTCCGAATTTATCTTATACATTTCTTTTATCCTTTTCACTTAGTACACATATTGTATCACATTTTTTATTTTCTTACAAACTATATTTGAAATATTATAAAAATTTGTGATTTTTTTATATTTTTCACAAAAATACACTTGAAAATGCAGGAAAAAACTGTTATAATATTTCAAATAAACTATTGCCGGAGGTACAATATGAATATTGCTTTGATAGCACATGATGCGAAGAAAGAACTGATGACACAGTTTTGTATAGCATATTGCGGAATTTTGAGCCGACATAAGCTTTTTGCAACCGGGACAACCGGTAAGCTTGTTGCCGACGCAACCGGTCTTAATATACAGAGATTTTTAAGCGGCTCACAGGGCGGTGACCAGCAAATTTCCGCCCGTATTGCCTGTAACGAAATTGACTTGTTACTTTTGTTCCGTGACCCTCTTAATCCCAAGCCGCATGAACCTAACGAGTTTAATTTATTAAGGCTCTGCGATGTTCATAACATCCCAGTGGCTACAAATATTGCTACTGCGGAGGCCTTGATTCACAGCCTTGACAGGGGAGATTTGGATTGGAGAGATATAGTTAATCCTAAATAATAAAGATAGTATATAAATCTTTGCGGGACGATGTTGGCATCGTCCCCTACGGTTTTTTTGAATGAGAAGTGAGGAGTGAGGAGTTAGGAGTTAAGGGTGGGTTTCACCCACACCCATTGTAAAGTTTTTGAAAGAAAAAAAGATAACACTCAACATTCAACATTGAACAATGAATTATCACGCTTACACTCGCAATGATAAGGTATACCACAACTCCTAACTGAATAAAACTCCTAATTGTATATAGTATGGAAAGGTGATAATATGGCTTTGGTTACAAAAGCAATAAAAGGTACACTTGATTTTTTACCGCAGGATATTCACAAAATCCAGTTTATTGAGCAATCTCTGATTGAGATGGCGAGGACTTACGGATTTAAAGAAATGAGGACTCCTGTTTTCGAGCATACGGAGTTATTCTCCCGTGGTGTCGGTGAAACAACCGATGTTGTGCAAAAGGAAATGTACACATTTGACGATAAAGGCGGCAGAAGTATCACACTTCGTCCGGAGGGTACGGCAGGTGCCGCAAGAGCTTTCCTTGAAAACGGCTTGTTTAATGAGGCGTTGCCCCAAAAGGTCTGTTATCTTACATCCTGCTACCGTTATGAAAAGCCCCAGGCAGGCAGATTAAGGGAGTTTCACCAGTTCGGCGTGGAGTGCTTCGGAACTGCTGATCCTGCCGCAGATGCGGAGGTTATTTCCTTAGCTTCCCACATTTTTGATTATTTCGAGGTTGACGGTATAGAATTACAGATTAATTCTATCGGCTGTCCTACTTGCAGACAGAAATATCACGAAGCATTAAAGAAATATTTTGCATCCTTTAAATCGGAGCTTTGTCCCACCTGCCTTGAAAGACTTGACAAAAATCCTATGCGTATTCTTGACTGTAAAAGTCCCATTTGCTCCGAGATTGCAAAGAATGCCCCGAAAATTATTGACTATCTCTGTGATGAGTGCGAGGAGCATTTCAAGGCTGTGCAGAAATATCTTGATGTAATGGATATTAAGTACACAATAAACCCCACAATAGTCAGGGGACTTGATTATTATACAAAGACGGTGTTTGAATTTGTTTCCACATCAATAGGCGCTCAGGGTACCGTGCTTGGCGGCGGCAGATATGACGGTTTAATTGAAGAATTAGGCGGCGCAAACACCCCTTCATTGGGCTTTGCCATGGGACTTGAAAGGCTTATGCTGGTGCTTGATGAGGAAAAATTTGAGTATCCGCAGTCACCTAAGCCGGATTTGTTTATTGTGGCTATGGGTGAAAAGGGCAAGCTAAAAGCTGTGGAATTGGCTTCCGAGTTAAGATATGAGGGTTGCAATGTGCTTTATGATTTGGGCAACCGTTCTATGAAGGCTCAGATGAAGCTTGCAAATAAAGTGGGCGCTGTCAGCCTTATTGTAATCGGTGATGATGAAATTGAAAATGACACCGTTACATTGAAAATGATGGATACCGGAGAGCAGGAGGAAATGAAGCTTTCTGATTTCTGCGAGGTTTTTGCAAGCTGTCTTTTAGAGGCTTCGGCTATGGCAGCCGCAGACGCACTGAACTTTTTGGCATCGGAGGATGAAGAATAATGGAATTTATGACAGGTCTTAAAAGGACGAATTATTGCGGCGAGCTTCGTGCAAGCGACATCGGCAAAGAGGTTACAGTTTGCGGTTGGGTGCAGAGAAGCCGTAATTTAGGTCAGCTTATTTTTACGGATTTGCGTGACCGTACCGGTATTTTGCAGCTGGCATTTGACGATAACACCGACAGAGAAATTTTTGACAAGGCTTTTTCCGTAAGAAGCGAATATGTTTTGGCGGCAAGAGGTATTGTCCGTGAGCGTTCCTCCAAGAATAATGACATTCCCACCGGTGATATTGAAATTGAGGTTAAGGAGCTTCGTATTCTTTCAAAGAGCGAAACTACACCATTTGAAATAGTTGAAAATTCACAGACGGGGGAGGCTACAAGGCTCAAATACAGATACCTTGATTTGCGTCGTCCCGACTTGCAGAAAAATATTTTATTAAGACATAAGATTGCAAAAATCACGAGGGACTATTTTGACGAGAATAATTTTGTCGAAATTGAAACGCCCATTCTGATTAAATCCACTCCCGAGGGTGCAAGAGATTTCCTTGTTCCCAGCCGTGTGCATAACGGTAGCTTTTACGCTTTGCCCCAGTCACCTCAGCTTTACAAACAGCTTTCCATGGTAGCAGGCTTCGACCGTTATATGCAGATTGCCCGTTGTTTCAGAGATGAGGATTTGAGAGCCGACAGGCAGCCCGAATTTACTCAGATTGACTTTGAAATGTCCTTTGTGGATATGGAGGATGTCCTGGAAATAGGCGAGGGCTATATCAAGAGAGTTTTCAAAGAGGTTTTGGATGTTGATGTTCCCACTATTCCGAGATTGACATATAAAGAAGCTATGGAGCGTTACGGCTCCGACAAACCCGACACAAGGTTTGATATGGAGCTTTACAATTTAACGGATATTGTTGCGGATTGCGGCTTCGGTGTGTTTAAGGGCGCAGTTGACGGCGGCGGAAGCGTAAGAGGTATTACAGCTAAAAATGCGGTTACAACCCTTACAAGAAAAGAGGTTGACAAGCTTACGGAATTTGTCCGTGGTATCGGTGCAAAGGGACTTGCGTGGGTGAGATACCTTGAAAACGGCGAAATTGCTTCATCCTTTGCAAAGTTTATGACAGAGGATGAAATGAAAGCAATTCTCGAAAGAGCAAATGCCAAACCCGGTGATGTTGTACTTATTATCGGTGACACCAAAAATTCAATCGTATATTCTGTTTTGGGTGCTTTGCGTTGCAAGGTTGCCGAAAAGCTTGATATAATTCCGAAAGAGAAATATAACTTCCTGTGGATTACCGAGTTCCCGTTCTTTGACTGGGACGAGGATTTACAGCAGTTTGTGGCTATGCACCATCCCTTCACATCACCTATGGATGAATGTATAGATTATCTTGAAACGGATAAGGCAAGTGTTCGTGCGAAGGCTTATGACCTTGTGTTAAACGGAATTGAGCTGTCTTCCGGTTCAATCAGAATTACCAACCCCGATTTGCAGAACAGAATGTTCAAGCTGTTGGGATTCTCCGATGAAGAAGCTTATGAAAAATTCGGTTATCTTACCGATGCGTTCAAATTCGGCGCACCTCCTCACGGTGGTATGGGTATCGGTCTTGACCGTCTTGTTATGCAGATGGTTCATGCCGAAACTTTGCGTGATGTTATTGCATTCCCCAAACTTCAAAATGCAAGCGAACCTATGACACAATGCCCCTCGCCTGTAAGTTGTTTACAGCTTGACGAACTTGGAATTTGTTTGAAACCTGCCGCTGAAGATTAGTTTTAATAGGAGGAGAAAATTGGAAAACAAGATATTATTAGAAAAAGTTTATGATATTTTAAAAGCAAAAAATAAAAAATACGGTTTTGCTTTTTGGACAGGAATAATTGTAGGACTTTTGGCACATGGATTTGTTTTTACAAACAAACTTATGTCTTGCGATGAGATTTATTATCTGTTTGGTAAAGGCTGCGATTTTGACTCCGGTCGTTGGATGCTCCCTTTCACTTCTTACATTTTTCCCAACTTTTCAATGCCTTGGCTGTACGGTATCATTACCTTGATTCTTTTTTCGATGTCATCTTGCATAATAATTAAAATATTTGATATTAAAAAACCAATTATACAATGCATAATCAGCGGGATGATAGTTTCCTTTCCTTCACTTACTGGGACTTTTTCATATATGTTTACGAGTACCAGTTATGGGTTGACTTTTTTGTTCACGGTTTTAGCTGTTTATTTGTTAAAGTCTAAAAATATAAAAAAAGCAATTATTGCTATTATATGTTTAACAGTTTCTATGGGAATATATCAAGCTTATATTGCCATTGCGATATGTCTTCTTGTGTTGTTGCTGATTTCAGAAGTTATAGATGAAAAAACCAATTTTAAGGATTTATTAAAGGATACCGTACTATTTTTTATTCCTGTATTTGTTTCTGCTTTGCTTTATTATGTAATGGCAATTACTCTATCTAAATTCATGAGTATTCCATTCAACGAGTATACCTCAAATAAATTGCATAATGCGACATCTTTCTTCGACAATTTTGTCAGTACATATACATATTTTGTAAAAATGATAT
>JAZUIT010000093.1:0-5060 GCA_045642385.1 Acutalibacteraceae bacterium | reverse complement strand
AGATAACAAAGAATAGCATGGTTGCCTGTTTTGACCGGTAGACAAACCAAGCAACTTTTTTAGTATTCATCCCATACGGTGCGCCGGGAAGTCGTCCCAAAGTACACCGGCGGGCAGAAACGACAGGCAGGGATTTGGTATTATCATTCCTTGTCAGACTCCGACGCGTTTTGTGTAAATGGGGTGCTGATCATATATAATGCCGGTAATTTTTTTGAAAAGTTTTAAGATTACATTACGTCGTGGCCGGTTTGGTCAAATTTTGTATATATGTAAAGGCAGAACATCATTCCGAGAAAACCTGCAAACGCGGATGGCCAAACTACGACTTTCGCACCTTCGTAAAGCCCGAAGGCACAGGCGAGTCCGAAATGGATGATCTCTACGATGACCGAAGCCACCGCGCCGGTCAGAACATGGTAACGCTTTTCCTTTTTGACAAACAGATGAATGGCGGCACCGAGAATACCCGCAACAAGGCAGGCGATCGAACAGGAAAACCGTGCCGGACCGCCGACAAAATAGCGATAAATTCCGCCGATCAAAGCCGCGCCGATCCCGGCGAACGGTCCGCCGACCATTCCGGCATAGAGCGGCGGCAGGTTGCGGCAGTTACAGAGCAGACCGTCCACCGAAACCGCGGAAACACTTGCGTATATTGAAAGAATACCGAAAACAAACGCAAGCAGAAAGCTGTGCGCTGTTTTGTTTTTCCGGTGCAGCTCACTTCTCTTTTTACTGCTGAAAAACAGTGCGGAGATTGCCGCAATTACTGCGGCGGAGCCGATGGTTGTCGTAAACATGGTGAATATGCTGTTCATAAATTTTTACCTCTTTCCAAAAGCTTTTTTGACAGCTTTATATTTTCTTAATGCTTAAAATCCGATACTTTCATTCGTCCGAAGCCGCAGGTTTCTTTTTCTTCATAATCAGATACATACCGAGCGCACCGACCGCAAGGCAAGCAACGCCGACAATAATCGTCAGGCTGCCCTCGGAGAGAATCGACCCCTCGAATTTTACATTCTCGGCAGTCGGCTCAATTTTCAATCCGCAGTCGGGGCATTTATAAACGCCGGAATGAAAATCGTTTTTGCATTCATATCCGCACGAGGTGCATTTACCGTTTTGCCAAGTGTGTTTGTGAACCGCCTCGTCCGCAAATTGACAGTTTTCGCAGACCCCGTTTGCATCAAAAACATGGTTATCCCGGACGACTTCGCTGTCGTTGTTGTTGTAGATTTCTCCCTCAAATTCCCCGCTGCAGCCCACATGGATTTTGCCGTAGTTGTTCGCAGTGCCTTTCACAATCAGGGTGCCGTACACATGAAGCGTACCGTAATTTTCAAGATTCCCGGTTACAGTCACCACCGCACCCTTGTCAATGGTCAAAGTGATGTCGCCACTTAGGTCCTTACCGGAATTGAAAGCATCTACCGTATACTCCCCGGCTTTGATGTAATAATTTCCGAGGCCGGTAATATCAATGTTGCCATTCGGCACATATTCCTTTTCGCAAAAGGGACATCCATGCTGGTTTTCGCTTATTTTCTTCAATGTTTCGGCATTGTGGAAATGGATTTGGACAAAGGGATAATTATTATAGGTTTCTGCCGGTCCGGTGCTGTCTTTATCATCGCCCGCCATGATTATGGCAGAATCAGGCAAATGCAAACTGCCTGCGATGGCAGGCATATCGTTGCCTGTGGCATTGACCAAACCGCCGTAGACTGTGACAACACCGCCGTTGCCGCCGGTACCGGCGCCACCAATTCCTGCGCCTTGCATCGCATTACTGACGGCGTTGACTGTGCCGCCGTGAATTGTGACATTGCCGCAGTTTTTGTCGGAGACAGGTATGAGTCCACCGATGCCCGCACCGTTGTCGGAGGTGGCAGAAAGTACACCGGCATTTTCTTTTTGTCCGTAAATATTCAGGAAATGGCTTTCAATTACTGCTACAGTACCATTTACGGTGAGGGTGCAGCCGTCCTTGAGAATCAGATTCGTCGGGCTGTCTTTTGTTCCGTTTACTGTTATTGTCGCTGCGGTGGCTGTGCCGGAAACGACATACCACTTGCCCGCTTCAAGAGTAATAGAATTGTAACTGCCCTCGATTTTTATGGCATCTGCCGGAATCTTTTTTGCATTTTGCACCACGGTTTTGCTCGTTTCATCAAAACTGCATTCGATGTATTCGTCCGCATTCGCCCCGGCGGTCTCCTCCGCCAAAACGGGAATGGCAAACACGGACAGCATAGTGACAAGTAAAGCTACCGCCATAATTAAACTTGCAAATTTTTTTATAATCTTTTCTCCCTTTATTTTGGTTTTCGGTTTTCAGAATCGGAAGCTTTGCTGTTTTATATTATCCGATTGTATAAATATTTTCATGTGACAACAGTCCATGCTTTCCGGATGTTCTAATTAGTAATCATGGCGGTAGCGGGATTTACCTC
Source organism: Acutalibacteraceae bacterium (assembly GCA_045642385.1). Classification (GTDB taxonomy): domain Bacteria; phylum Bacillota; class Clostridia; order Oscillospirales; family Acutalibacteraceae; genus RGIG2945. The sequence continues at coordinate 2,601 of JAZUIT010000093.1, read as the reverse complement.
TGGTGCCCCCGAATAATTGATTTTTTCCACTGCAGTCTCTATTTCTGCTTTCGTTCCTGTAATGATTGCTTTATCGCCTTCATTTTGCACAGTTCCACCGGCTACCTGTTCCAAATCCTTGTCGGTGATTACGGTAGTTTCAGTTTGGTTCATTTTCTTTTCTTCGTTTTTCATTGCAATTTCTCCTCTTACTGTGTTATGCGTTTCGGAACGGTCAAGACCGTTCTTTGCAATTTGCCTTCGCTTATTTATACGAATGAAGCCGGAAAAAGGCTGCTGTTTTTGAAAATTTTCAAAAACGGGTAAATTTCCACAATTCGCATATATAAATAAAGTATAGTATATTAAAAGTTGTTTGTAAAGATAGATCTTTCTGAAACCGCCTTTCCGTTATTTGAAAAAATGAACGGTAAATAATTTTCTGTCACCCGAAAGAGTGGCAGATTTTTTGTTTTCAGAGTGATGCTTTTTTCGTTTTCACTCATTTTTTATTAAAAAATTTTTTTGCACAATCTTATCGTAATTGACAGAAATTGACAAGATTTCAGTGAAAAATATTCTAATATGAAAATAGAGTTATATTTTGTTGAGTTTATTCACATTTCTTTTCAAAGTTTTGATTATTGTAATTTTCTCTTGTATTTCAGGGAAATTTGCAAATAAAGGAAGTCACCGCAAAAATTATATGTTTTTGCAGAATAACGAAAAAAAGGTTGTTTTTGTTGTTCGGTCAAGTAAACGGTGTCGAACGATTTTCAAAATATTTTTTAATTGTGGACATTAGGTGTCCACAATTGGGTGTAGCATAAATATGTGGTTACACTGATTGATCAATAAAAATAAATTTGCTCAATTTTGCTCAATTTTTCTGAAATTCCGACCCCAAACGAACAAAAAAGGAGCTCCGCCCTGCGAGAGAGCGAAGCCCAGAAAGTGTTGATATGCTTGATTATTTGAATGATTCTTCAACTGCAACAGCGCAGGCAACGGTAGCGCCAACCATCGGGTTGTTGCCCATGCCGATAAGTCCCATCATTTCAACATGAGCGGGAACCGATGACGAACCGGCAAACTGAGCATCGGAGTGCATTCTGCCCATGGTATCTGTCATACCGTAGGAAGCGGGGCCAGCCGCCATATTGTCGGGATGAAGAGTTCTGCCCGTGCCGCCGCCCGAAGCAACCGAGAAATAGTTAACGCCGTTTTCAACGCACCATTTCTTATATGTGCCGGCAACGGGATGCTGGAATCTGGTGGGGTTGGTTGAGTTTCCGGTGATGGAAACGCCGACATTTTCAAGCTTCATGATGGCAACGCCTTCGGGAACATTGTCTGCACCGTAGCACTTAACTTCTGCTCTCGGGCCGTTTGAATATGCCTTTTCTTCAACAACCTTTACAGTTTCCGAATAGGGGTCAAACTCGGTTTTGCAATATGTGAAGCCGTTGATTCTGGAGATAATCATAGCGGCATCCTTGCCGAGACCGTTAAGGATAACCTTAAGGGGCTTTGTTCTTACTTTGTTTGCGTTAAGAGCGATTTTGATTGCGCCCTCAGCGGCGGCAAAGGATTCGTGACCTGCAAGGAAGCAGAAGCACTCGGTTTCCTCGGAGAGAAGTCTCTTGCCGAGATTACCGTGACCTAAGCCGACCTTTCTGTTATCGGCAACCGAACCCTTAATGCAGAAAGCCTGAAGTCCGATACCGATTGCGGCGGCGGCGTCAGCGGCCTTTGTGCAGTTCTTCTTGATAGCGATTGCACAGCCTACCGTGTAAGCCCAAACGGCGTTTTCAAAGCAGATGGGCTGAGTTTCTCTTACGATTTTATCGCAGTCGATACCCTTTGCAAGAGTGATTTCTTTGCATTCCTCGATAGAGGAGATTCCGTATTCGGCGAGAACCTTGTTGATATTGTCAACTCGTCTCTCATAGCTTTCAAATAATGCCATTGTATTTTTCCTCCTCTTATCTATTATTCTTTTCTCGGGTCAATGTACTTTGCGGCATCTGCAAATCTGCCGTAAGTGCCCATTGCCTTGTTGTATGCGGTTGTGGGGTCGTCACCCTTCTTGATGAAGTCAGTCATCTTTCCGAGCGAAACGAATTCGTAGCCGATAACCTGATTTTCATCGTCAAGAGCAATTCTTGTAACATAGCCTTCTGCCATTTCAAGATAGCGGACACCCTTTAACTTTGTGCCGTACATTGTGCCGACCTGTGAACGCAGACCCTTGCCGAGATCCTCGAGACCTGCGCCTACCGAAAGACCATCATCCGAGAAAGCGGACTGCGATCTGCCGTAAACTATCTGGAGGAAGAGCTCACGCATAGCGGTGTTGATAGCATCGCAAACGAGGTCGGTATTGAGAGCTTCGAGAATGGTTTTGCCGGGAAGAATTTCAGCCGCCATAGCCGCCGAATGGGTCATGCCCGAGCAACCGATTGTTTCAACGAGAGCTTCTTCGATAACACCGTTTTTAACATTGAGTGAAAGCTTGCAGGCACCCTGCTGAGGTGCGCACCAGCCCACACCGTGTCTGAATGCGGAAATGTCCTTGATTTCGTAAGCCTTTACCCACTGGCCTTCTTCCGGGATCGGAGC
>JAZUIT010000092.1:0-2274 GCA_045642385.1 Acutalibacteraceae bacterium | reverse complement strand
TTTTTTGAAAAATCTTCAAAAACGGGCATAGTTACCCCAACCCATAAATATACAGAAACAGTATAGTATATTTGCAGATATTTGTAAAGATAAATAATTTCAAAAAAGCGGCAGAGGTTTTTTCCTCTGCCGTAAAGGTTTATAAATTATTTAATTATTCTTCGTTTTTGCCGCCTGCTTTGTATAATTTTATCAGTCAGAAAGGGCTATTCCTTCTGTAAGACATCCCAGATGCGGTATTGAGTTCCACACACAAAGCTTCCAGTTTCCGTCATATCTCAGTATGCTGATACTGGTATTATCCTGCTGCAATTCATTGAAATGCTCATATTCAAGACCAAGGATCTCGCACACCGTTGCTTTGTTAAAATCACTGTGCGCCGCCACAAGGACGGTTTTGCCCGGATTTTTGCAGGCAATCTCTTGCAATGCCTCAGCCCCGCGTTTTCCCATATCGGAAAGACTTTCGGCGTTAGGTCCGGTATAAAGCCACGGCGTCTGCGTATACTTATTATATTCTTCCGGATAATCTTTTTTCAGATCGGATTTAAGATGATTCGTCCAGTCTCCGTGGTCAATCTCAATCAAACGGTCGTCTACGGAAACCGGTAAATCGTGCAAAGCTGCGACCTTTTTGGCGGTGGTATTTGCTCTTGAAAGCGGGCTGGAAAAACAGGCATCAATCGGCACATCCTTCAGATACTCGGCTAACTTGTCCGCCTGTGCAAGTCCTGTTTCATTCAATGGGATATCCAAATGTCCCTGTAGACGTCCTTCAACATTGTAATCGGTTTGCCCGTGCCTTACCAGGATGATTGTGGTGACCTCCTGAGGTTCACCGCTCCATGATTTTTTCTGCGCTGCCCCATTGCCGCAACCCGATAATGTCAAAATCAATAAAACCGCAATCAACAAAAAACTAAATACCTTTTTCATGAGTTTTCCTCCATATTTGTTATTTTTTCAAACATTCAAAGTACCATTTTGACACCTTGAAACATTTTCATCTGTACTTTTGACTTTACTTTCACATTTTCCTGACATCAGCGTGCCCGTTTCTATATGGCTCGACTGCTCCTGATTGATGTCGGATTTTTGCCGTGTACGTAAAAATATATCTACTATTGTGTTGTGTTTTTTTTGATACCGGTTTTTTCAATTTGCGGAATGCGTGTTCCGGAACGGTCGAGACCGTTTCCTGCAATTTGCCTTCGCTTATTAATACGAATGAAATCGGGAAAAGGCTATTGCTTCTTTTGAAAAATCTTCAAAAACAGGTAAAATTACCCAACCCATAAATATACAAATACAGTATAATATATTTACAGACATTTGTAAAGATAAATAATTCCAAAAAAGCGGCAGAGTTTTTTTCCTCTGCCGTAAAGATTTAAGAATTATTCGTCTGTGTTTTCACCGCTTGCAAGTGCGGGTTTCATTTTCTTTCTTCCGATAAAGAATCCGCCAAGCCCGAACACAACCGCCGCCGCAATGCCGACAATGATTGTCAGATTGCCCTCGGAGAGTGTAGAGCCGGATTGAGGTGAAGAAGTCGAAATAAATGTTCCGTTTTCTCCTAAATACTTTGATTCATTTTTAAGAGTTGTGTTTTCATTACTTATTTCACCAATTATAGTACCGGAAAAATCAGAATCTATAGTCACCTTTGATGGATGGGTTGAAGTTCCACCTATTTTATTGGCAACAATTATGCCTCCATATAGAAAAACATCTGATGCATATTTGTCTTTCACTTGAGTTCCTCCGGTTTCAAAGCCTCCACCGATTGAACACCCGGTTATTGAAGATGATTCGATATACCCGCCATATATTCTGACAGTAGAATCACCTCTCCCTCCACTTCCAATACCGGCTCCTCCGCCACCTCTTGCTATAATATCACCATTTATGATTTTAATATTCGCACTTGAAATAGTTTCTGCCCCATTATCAAAATTATCTGTAAAAAAAATCGAAAAAACCGCACCAGTATTTGGTTCACTATCACTATATGTTCCACCTATTCCGGCTCCATGATTATCTCCATAACTTTGAATAACACCTCCAACAATATTTATCCTTGTTGAGTTTCCATATGTTCCGATACCGGCTGCCTTTTTACCTCTGGCAATAATGTTTCCGCCATAAATATTTACTTCATTAGCAGTTTGTTTTTTTAATGATCCTATACCGGGATTACAATCATTAACTGAATTTTCAGCTTTAATATAGCCCATTTTCCCGGAATAATCATAATCAATATGTTCGGCATAT
>JAZUIT010000091.1:0-3157 GCA_045642385.1 Acutalibacteraceae bacterium | reverse complement strand
AAAAATCTTCGTGAAAGTACCGGGTATTCACAATCAGAATTAGCACGGGAATTAGGTATCTCCCGTAGTTCTGTGAATTCATGGGAAATGGGTTTATCAACCCCAACTACACCATATATAGTAGAAATCGCGAAAACATTTCACGTATCAACCGATTATCTACTTGGAATTGATAATAAAAAGGCTGTTATTCTTGATGGTTACAGTGAAGCTGAAATAAGGCTTATTCATGATTTACTGAAATATTTTGACAACCAAAAATACATCAATCACTCAAACACAAGGGACAGTTAGCGTGAAACCCAAATAAGCAAAAGAACAAAAATTTGTCACTGTGAGGGACATAAGTCCCGTGGCAGTCCAAGGAATTTTGATGTACGCACAAAATGGATTGCCACACCGTTTCACGGTTTGCAATAACAAATTATTAATCCACTACCCTGTGAGGTGGTTTTAAAAAATGTTATAATCGGGTGTGGGTGTTAAATTAAAAACTAAAATCGCCCATTGCTAATTCAAAAAAATCCTACTCTGCGTAAAGCAGAATAGGATTTTATTGTTATATATGAAATTATTTCAACGCTTCTGCAACTGCAACAGCACAAGCAACTGTCATACCAACCATCGGGTTGTTACCTGCACCGATAAGTCCCATCATTTCAACATGAGCCGGAACAGATGAAGAACCTGCAAACTGTGCATCGCCGTGCATACGACCCATAGAGTCTGTAAGACCGTAGGAAGCAGGACCTGCCGCAACATTATCGGGATGAAGTGTTCTTCCTGTACCGCCGCCGGAAGCAACTGAGAAGTAATTTACATTGTTTTCCATAGCCCATTTCTTATATGTGCCTGCAACAAGATGCTGGAAACGGGTGGGGTTAGTTGAGTTACCTGTGATAGAAACATCAACGCCCTCTTTCTTCATAATTGCAACGCCTTCGAGAACATCGTTTGCACCGTAGCAGCGAACCTTTGCTCTTTCACCGTCAGAATAAGCTGTTTCCTTAACAACTGATAATTCACCTGTATGGAAATCGTAATCAGTCTGAACATAGGTGAAGCCGTTAATTCTTGAAATAATCATAGCGGCATCCTTGCCGAGACCGTTTAAGATAACTCTTAAAGGTTCTTTTCTTACCTTGTTAGCTGTTCTTGCAATACCGATAGCACCTTCTGCTGCTGCGAAGGATTCGTGACCTGCAAGGAATGCAAAGCACTTTGTTTCGTCCTTTAAAAGCATTGCACCAAGATTACCGTGACCTAAACCAACATTTCTCTGTTCTGCAACTGAACCGGGAACGCAGAAAGCCTGCAAGCCCTTACCGATTGTAGCGGAAGCCTTATAAGCTTCTTTATCGCCTGCTTTAAGTGCAAGAGCAACACCCAAAGTATACGCCCAAACTGCATTTTCAAATGCGATAGGCTGAACACCCTTAACGATAGCTTCAACATCAATACCGTTAGCCAAGCACAAATCTCTTGCCGCTTCAAGACTTTCAATGCCGTTTTCTTTAAGGCAGGCATTGATTTTATCCATTCGTCTTTCTTTGCCTTCAAACTTTATATCATTAGCCATTTTATCTTCTCCTTATTCTTCACGGGGGTCGATGTACTTAGCTGCACCGTCAAAACGACCGTAGTTGCCTGTATTCTTCTTTAAAGCCTCGTCAGCAGGTGTGCCGTGACGGATATCCTCAAGCATCTTGCCGACCTTAACAAATTCATAACCGATAACTTCGTCATTTTCATCCAATGCCATACGGGTAACATAGCCCTCTGCCATTTCCATATAACGAACGCCCTTAGCCTTTGTACTGAACATTGTACCAACCTGTGAACGAAGTCCTTTACCGAGGTCTTCAAGTCCTGCACCGACTGTAAGTCCGACCTCTGAGAAAGCGGACTGTGTACGACCGTAAACGAGCTGTAAGAAAATCTCACGCATTGCAACATTGATAGCATCGCAAACAAGGTCAGTATTAAGACATTCAAGTAAAGTCTTACCGGGGAGAATTTCAGCTGCCATAGCCGCCGAATGAGTCATACCGGAGCAACCGATTGTTTCAACGAGAGCTTCTTCAACAATACCTTCTTTAATGTTCAAAGAAAGCTTACAGGTTCCCTGCTGGGGAGCACACCAGCCGATACCGTGTGAGAAACCGGAAATATCCTTGATTTCATAAGCTTTTACCCATTTTCCCTCTTCCGGAATGGGTGCGGGACCGTGGTTAGGTCCTTTTCTGACGCAACACATTTTTTCAACTTCTTGTGAGTAATTCATAGAAATATATCCTTTCAATTATTTTTTGATTTCAACTGTCATACCGGGTGCTGATAAAGCCGCATTTGCTTCGTCAGTATCAATATGCATAGCGAGAGCATATTTGGGGCTTACTCTTACAACTACATCACCGAATGTAAGTGCTCTGCCCTCTGATTTAACCTCAACCTCAACAATCTGCTTATCCTCAACGCCTAATTCTGCGGCATCTTCGGGAGTCATGTGGATATGACGCTTTGCAACAATAACGCCCTCCTCGATTGTTAATTCACCCTTGGGTCCTACAAGCTTGCAACTGCCGCTGCCCTTGATGTCGCCGGATTCACGGATAGGGGCCTTAACTCCGATTGAACGGGCATCTGTTGCGGACAATTCAACCTGTGTTTCGGGACGGATGGGTCCTAAGATTGAAACTGCCGGGAAGCTTGATTTTTCGCCGATAACCTGTACTCTTTCTTCACAGGCAAACTGACCGGGCTGGGATAAATCCTTTTTGGGGGTGAGTTCATAACCCTCACCGAATAAAATGTCCAATGCTTCACGGGTAACGTGAAGATGGCGTGCTGATGTTTCAAGTAAAATTGACTTGCTCATAATTACCTCCAAAAAATTTTCTATACAAGGTAATTATATCGCAATCGACATTTTTTTTCAAGTAATTTTGTCAAAAAAATCTCAAACTGTAATAATTATGATTTCGGACGGTTAAATGAGGTACTCCAATAGGAGTATAATGTCAACGATGGGAAAATTTTCCTTTCAGTTTTCCTATAACCCACATGACAATAAACACAGCCAAATTCACAAGCACAATTCCGGGACCCGCGGGAACCTTGGTAGTGACTGTCAGATACATACCTATAATAAAGCACA
>JAZUIT010000090.1:0-4915 GCA_045642385.1 Acutalibacteraceae bacterium | reverse complement strand
AGCCACTTCTTCGTTCTTCGTAAGATAATCCCTGAAATATGCCTTTTGCCCGGCAGTCCAGGTCAGCGGAAGTCCGGCGGCAAGAAATACCGTTGCTTCCGTCATATCAACATCACGAAGCTCGGCGGCAATCGCCGCAAGAGTGAGAATGTAATAATCCTCATCGTTATCCTTGCTTGCAAGGAATTCCTTGTGACCCTCACCGATGATGTAATACCTGCCGTTATATTCAAGCATATCCTTTGTGAACAGCGGCTCCGCATCATATCCGGTGATGCCCGTCCTGAAGCAGTGGTTGGCGGTTTTGATATTTCCGTATCCGTGGTCAATTCCGATTATCAGCAGATTTTTGCTTTCGTTTCTTATCATGAGTTTCCTCCTTTCCGGGCTTTTGCCCTGTATTTTTTGTGTGTTAAAACAGAAAAACGGCCGCATGGTAATACCATTACAGCCGTAAATAAATATTGAATTGTGAAAGAATCGTTAATAATTATGGGATTATCGCAGGTGATGTTTGTTTCGATGAAAATGTCACCCTGAAAAATCGGAGATTTATTAAATTGCTAAGCCAATAAAAAGTTTATGATCTTTTGCCTACCTTTTTGATTTTCTCAACAATCTTAAACGGATTGATTGTAACAGGGCCTGTGACCAGAGGATGTTTTGCCATAAAATCATCATGACTATCAAATGATTTTTTTATTGTATTAATCATTCTGCACTTTCCGCAAAGAGGATGATTTCGGAATTCAACATCTGCGGGCGTTACCGCATCACCGAATTCGTGTGAAAATTTATTGCCGCATTTACTGCAAGTCATTTCTTCTGTATATTTTCTCATTTGATCACCTCGTGCAAAGCTGCAATTGCTTCACTTCTTGACCACGGATTATCATTGGATAATCCCTTGCAGTCGGTAATATGAATCACACCGTAAATAGGCTTATTATCACGGAATACTCTTTGTTTGTAAAGTGGGCCGGGATATACAAGGGCTCCCTGGATTACATCAACAGCGGAACAGTTTTTAAAATAGCACAAGTATATGTCAACAGACGGATCCTTTGGTCGGTCAATAAACACATCATCTGCTTTGGGACCGATGCACCAATTTGCGCCGAAACAACAATCCTCAAACACGCACTTTTCAACCGTCACCTGCATTTCCTCGCCGACGGCATAACAGATTACCGGCTTATCCGCATCAGTGCCGTCAATTCCTCTGAAAAAGCATTTTGAAACGTCAAATCCTTCTGTATACTGAGATGTTATCACCGTGCCGAAATTTGATTCGAATCTGCAGTTATTTACAATCTTTGCATTGTGAATCGTATTTGTGCAGTGAACGAAATCACAATTATCAACAAGTCTTGTTCTGTCTGGGCTGAAAAGTGTGCTGTGACGGTTTAATGTGTTGCCGATTGCTCCACTGCAGTTGATAAAAATGCTGTTTTTTATTTCTTCACATCCTTCGATGGGGCAAGGCAAATCCTGAAAACAGCAGTCTTCAACCGTGAGACCTTTTGCAAAAACGCAGATATCCGTTTCCTTTTTTCCGACATACTGCACCGCTTTTATGTTGCCGGTACAGTTTTCCGTGTAAATGAGGACATCCGTCGCATCAATCATTGTATGTGTTTTTTTCTCGTATTTGTCGGTGAAGATTATTTTTGACTCATTAAGCTCAAAATGAGAATTTTTGCAAACGGCAAAATCGTGGTTACAGTTTTCCAGTTCACAGCCGGATATTAAAACATTTGCGGAATTATCAGTTTCAATAAAGTGAGCACAGTCGATAAAAAGACAATCACTGAAACTCAGATTGATATTGTCGCCGTGTGTTTTGATAAAGGGTACCGTGCTGTAACCCGCATCAATGAAAACGCAGTTTTCTGCTGAAAATTCCGCACCGGATTCAAGTGAAAAAGCATTTCCGTCTGATTCTTCGTTGTAAATAATCCGGCAGTCTTCAAGAATAATTTTGCCTTCGCATGAACAAATGGATTTCATATGAACATCTTTAGAGCACAGAGTGAGCGTTTCGCCTTTCGGATTGACGAACAGAGAAGGAAATTCAAGAAGTTCTCTGTCACCCTGTTCTCTGTCAAGGTCAAGATCTTCATATTGTGGGTATAGTACTTCAAGCATAAAAAAGCCTCCGTATAATATGACATTGGGTGAATCATTTCACTTTAATCATATTATACAGAGGATGATGGACAGAAGGCGTCCTTGTTTTGTATCGATTACTTAAAAATTATATACTTATGATTTATTAAGAATATAGTCACTGAGTGATGCAAAGATTTCTTTTGGTTTATTGTTCGGAGAAACTTCAAATATATTGCCCGTCTTATTCTGAAGAATAATTATTCCGTCAATATATGTGTTTTCCACCACATACATATCACTCGGTATAGCACTGTTAAGTTTTCTCTCGGAAAGTGTAACATCTACAACATTTAATCTTTTTGAGCAGCAAAGACCCGTCAGCTCAACTCCTTTTGCTGATGCGACTCCATACTTAAGCAAATATTCTTTATATTCTTCAGAAAACTCCAGGCCAAGTTCTTTTTCTGCACATAAAAGTGCTTCTTCAGCTGCGGGTTGCAAATGGCACAGATTATCCAGTGTTTCTATTGTTTTAATAATGTTCCTCATTAAACATTCCCCCCTTGTTTAGCGCGGTTTTCCCAGTGCGTTTCTTTTTCTTTGTTAAATTTATTTCTATCAATTTCTGATTCTTTGGTTTTATCATGAAGAATACTATCATTACCCTGTCCTCTGTGTTCGGATGTTGTCAACTCTGCTAATGGACTATCAGAATGCTGACCAATATGGTGTAATTCAATTGTTTCTCCATTTTTCGAAATCGGAGACAGACCCTGTTCCATTCTTTCTTTGTTTGTTCTGCCCATTTCATCTTTTTGATTCATATCAATATCATTGCGTACCAAACAATGTTTTCCGTTAATAACAACTATCCGGTGATACCCGTCCTGAAGCAGTGATTGGCGGTTTTGACATTTCCGTATCCGTGGTCAATTCCGATTATCAGCAGATTTTTGCTTTCGTTTCTTATCATGAGTTTCCTCCTTTCCGGGCTTTCACCCTGTATTTTTAGTGTGTTAAAATAGAAAAACGGCTGCATGGTAATACCATTACAGCCGTAAATCTGTATTGAATTGTAAGAAAAGTGTTGATAATTATGGGATTATCTCAGGTGATGTTTGTTTCAATGAAAATGTCACCCTGAAAAATCGGAAATTTCAATCTACACGATTTTGGATTTATTGACCGCAATCAAGCAAATCAATAAAATCCGAAAAAGTATTGCATATGGGAAACATTTCCATTTCTTGTGTCCAAAACACAATTTTCCCATCCTTGACACAGTAATAATTGCCTCCGGAATCCTTTGCAAACGGAAGAACGGAAGTACAATATTCCTTCAAAAAGAAATCAATAACTTTATATATATTTTCGACATCCTCTTCGTTATAGGAAAGCAATGATTTTACTTCGTATTCTACACCAGAATCTGTTGAAAACACTTTTGGAGTAGGTCTTCCACCGTTGTATGCTAAAATGCAATCCTTCAAATCTGTAGGGACAGAAAAACCGTATTTCTTCTCAAATGCACTTATGGCATCAGGCGTATTGAGTTTTTTTATGCGTCTCCAAGTTATTGCCATCTTTATACCTCCGAATTCTCTTGGGCTGTATCGCCCGGTTCTGTATTATCTGCACCATCATATTTGCCACCCCACAACGCCTTTCCACCGGTATGTGCAGCACCGCCTTGAGTACGATCATGATCTTCTGTTTTGACTAATTGCATCTTACCGGTTTCTTCATTATGATGCCATGTATAGCCTTCCGGCGTATCTCCGTTCTCAATGTCCTCAAGCTGTTCATCGGTAAATTCTTTGGCTAATTCGGGATCATTTTCTATGGCTTCTTTGAGCTGGCGATTACACTCGCTGAATTGCTTCGGATTTGATGCTTTCAGCAGGTTATCCGGCAACTGTGCATCGAATTTGCTGTTGAATACTGGGAACACTCCTTCTACTTTTATTCCGTTGATTTCTATGGTCTTTCGCTCATAAGAAACACCGTTTTCAGAGGTTTTTCCTTCCAAATCCTCACGGTCAGTTCTGTAATGAATGACTCCATCTTCGTCAATTGTGCATTTTGCAATTTGCTTATCTGACCATCCAAGTGTATCTTTCAACTTCTGCTTTTCTTCATCGGTCAACTCACGTGTTTCCTTGGTTTCGTTTGCGTCATCTGCATCATTTGATTTTTCTTTTGAGTCGTTCGTGCTGTTTGTCTCATTGTTATCACTATCTATGGCATCAGGAGTTGAAGATTTATCGTTTACTTCGCTTGTAGATTCCTTAGCAGAACTGGGATTTTCCATTTCTTTTGAATTGCTTAAGGCCTTTGGAGTGCTTGGTTCAGAAGAATTGTATTTAATATCTTTTACTAAAGATTTGTCAAGATTTTCAAGTGAAAAATTCTTTGACTGATTTTTTGACAATTCGCTAAGTCGGCATTCACCGAAAGAAGTCTCAGTCATTTTGAAAAAGGCATTCATATCAAATCTCCTTTCGCAATAACGGTTTCTCTCCATTTAGCGTAAATATTTAAGCATGACTCATTTTCTTTGCCAAATTCTTTCATAAAGCACTGAGATAAAGCAATTCTCATTTCATTTGAAATGGTTTCATCGATTGTACTAATGTAATTATACAGTGATCTATTTAATTCGGTAAAATCGGAAGCTTCAAACACGAAATGATTAATAGAATTTTTAGAATCAAAGAGTTCTGTCATCAGTGCTGAGAGAGTGTCAAATTTAGAATCATTCCAAACGGATAACGAATTCAATTTTTTGTATTCCCAAGTCAGT
>JAZUIT010000089.1:0-10326 GCA_045642385.1 Acutalibacteraceae bacterium | reverse complement strand
ATAGCGTTAACTGTGTAAAGCTGGATGTTATTCTTAGCGATATACTGCTTTGTTTCAGCATTCATCTTTTCGCCTAATTCCTTAGCATCCCACTGGCAGTTTACAAGGAATACACCGCCTGGCTTAACATCGTTAACCATTCTGTAACCCTTTTCAATGTATGAGGGGTTATGGCAGGCAACGAAATCAGCCTTATTTACATAATAGGGACTCTTGATGGGCTTGTCACCGAAACGCAAGTGAGAAACTGTGATACCGCCTGTTTTCTTTGAGTCATACTGGAAATATGCCTGAGCAAATTTATCTGTATGGTCACCGATAATTTTGATAGAGTCTTTGTTAGCACCAACTGTACCGTCACCGCCGAGACCCCAGAACTTACATTCAATAGTTCCCTCTGCTGCTGTGTTGGGAGCTTCTTTTTCTTCAAGTGAAAGGTATGTAACATCATCGTTAATACCGATTGTGAAGTGAGCCTTGGGAGCGTCCTTCTTCAATTCATCATAAATTGCAAATATGCTTGAGGGGGGAGTATCCTTTGAACCTAAGCCGTAACGACCGCCGATTACCTGAATACCTGTTCTGCCCTTAGCATTCAAAGCTGCAACAACATCGAGGAATAAAGGTTCACCGATTGAGCCGGGTTCCTTTGTTCTGTCGAGAACTGCAAGTTTTTTGCAGGTTGCGGGAATAGCGTCAACAAAACTGTCTACTGAGAAAGGTCTGTAAAGACGAACCTTTAAGAGTCCGACCTTTTCACCCTTAGCGGTAAGATAATCAATAACTTCTTCTGCAACATCACAGATTGAACCCATAGCAACGATAACATTTTCTGCATCGGGTGCACCGTAGTAGTTGAAGAGTTTATAATCTGTACCGAGCTTTGCATTAACCTTATCCATATATTTTTCAACAATGGCAGGTACTGCTTCGTAATATTTATTGCAGGCCTCACGGTGCTGGAAGAAAATATCATCGTTTTCGTGAGAACCACGCATTACGGGATGCTCAGGATTCAAAGCTCTCTTTCTGAAAGCTTTAACTGCATCCATATCGCACATTTCTTTAAGATCTTCATAATCCCATGTTTCAATCTTCTGAATTTCATGAGAAGTACGGAAACCGTCAAAGAAGTTTAAGAAAGGAACTCTGCCCTCAATTGCCGCAAGGTGAGCAACTGCGCCCAAGTCCATAACTTCCTGAGGATTTGTTTCAGCGAGCATTGCGAAACCTGTCTGACGGCAGGCATAAACATCGGAATGGTCACCGAAAATATTAAGAGCATGAGATGCTACACAACGAGCTGATACATGGAAAACGCAGGGAAGCAATTCACCGGCGATTTTGTACATATTGGGAATCATAAGAAGAAGTCCCTGAGATGCTGTATAAGTAGTTGTCAATGCACCGGCTGCAAGTGAGCCGTGAACTGTACCCGAAGCACCTGCCTCAGACTGCATTTCAGCAACCTTAACTGTTGTTCCGAAAATGTTTTTACGACCCTGAGCTGACCACTGGTCAACATAGTCCGCCATAGGACTTGAGGGTGTAATGGGATAAATACCGGCAACCTCTGTGAAGGCATAAGATACATGCGCAGCAGCAGTGTTACCGTCCATGGTTTTTTTGGTTCTTGCCATTTCATAGTCCTCCTTATATTAATTGATAACATAAAACCATTTAATATAATATCACTTTTGACGGTAGTTGTAAATAAGATTTTTTAAATTTTCTGCAAAATATAAAAATTGTAGTAAAAAATTGTATTTTTCAGGTATAAAAAAATGATAAATGTAAAATTGCCGGCGGACATCGTACACAGACGATTCAAGTGTTTTATCAGAGCTAATAAATTTTTTATCTCAAAATTGCACATTACAAACTCAGGCTGTGAAAAATCAGCAAATCTGCAAAAAAGACTATAAAAAACAGTTTGAATATGGTATAATAAAACATAGAGAAAAAATTGTTGCCATGAGCTTGACGGCGGTGCAGGTTCTTACGGACTTATGATGAGGGGATATGAATATAATTCATTTTTACGGTATTTTGTGATGAAAAGAGTTGTTATAGGTATAAGCGGCGGTGTAGATTCCGCAGTTGCCGCGCTGTTATTGAAAAAGCAGGGATATGAAGTTATCGGGGTGAATTTTGTTTTACACGAAAATCCCGATTTGTCCGATGCAAAAAAAGTGGCGGACTTTTTGGGAATTGATTTAATTGTAAAGGATTATTCAAAAGAATTTAAAACTGATGTAAAGGACTATTTTGCCGATGAATATTTTAACGGCAGAACACCTAACCCATGTATTGTCTGTAACAGGAAAATTAAATTCAAAAAGCTTATTGAAGTAAAAAATGAAATCGGTGCGGATTATATTGCCACGGGACACTATGCAAAAATTGAAAAAGAAAACGGCATATATACTCTGGTGTGTGCCGACATAAAAAAAGATCAGACATATTTTCTTTATCAGTTGAATCAGGAAATTCTTTCTGTTTTGAAATTACCTTTGTCAGAGCTTTCCAAGGACGAAATAAGAAAAATAGCAGAAAACGAAAATATACCGGTTGCACATAAATCCGACAGTCAGGAAATATGTTTTATTCCGGACGATGATTATGTAAATTTTTTGAAAGAAAATTACAAAGCGGAAGTGCCGGAGGGGAATTTTATCGACCTTGACGGAAACATTTTGGGCAGACACAAGGGTATAATATATTACACAATCGGTCAGCGAAAAGGATTGGGTATAACATTCGGAAAACCTGTTTATGTTATTAAAACAGATGTAGAAAATAATACTGTAACTCTTGGAGAAAATGCGGATTTATTTACAAAAAAATTCACCGCATCACATATAAATTTTGTCAGCGGAATACCCGCAGAAAATAAATTCTCCGCAGAGGTTAAAATCCGTTGCCGGGCAAAAAAAGCGCCGGCAGAAATTACAGTCTGCGAAGATAGATTTATTATTGAATTTGAAGAGCCGCAAAGGGCAGTAACACCCGGTCAGGCGGCAGTATTTTATAACGGGGATAAAGTTATCGGCGGAGGAATTATTGATTAAAGGTCGTCAGGGTCCTGTTCCGGTTCCAAATCCTTTACGGAAAATTCATTTTCATAATTAGGCGTGCCGGTGTAGCTGCCTAAAATATCTGTGGGGTCAATTTCGTTACCCATTTCCCATAAATCAATTATTTCTTCAACTATGGGGGCATTCTTTTGCTTATGGTTCTTTCTTCTGAAAATCATAGCAACACTTCCTTTCACAGATATTGTTACCGAAACAATTTAAAAAATGTTATTATTTCATAAAAAACCGTTGCTTTTTTATGGAAAGTAAGATACAATTATCTCAGTAAAATATCGGAGGTATACTAACAAATGAATAAGATATTTAAAAAAATAATTTCAACATTGCTTGTGTTGACGATGGCATTTTCTGTATCAATTTGTGCATTTGCAACCGGGGGTAAAAAGTACAGAAAATATGTATGCTTAGGTGACAGTAATGCTGCGGGTTTTGCAACGACAGATTATGTTATCAGCTGTGTTCCTACAAAGGATGCATATCATACAAAGGTTGCCGATGAATTAGGTGCAGAATTAAGTCTTTATTCATGGTGCGGTTTGCGTTCCTGTGAGCTTCGTTATTTACTTGACGGAGGTTATGAATTAGACGCAAGCTATGCAGAAATATCAAAGGAAATCACCGCAGCAGTCGATATCAGAAAGGTTGCTCTTGATGCAGTAAGAGAAAATGCCTTAAAAGATATTAAGGAAGCAGACCTTATTACAGTTCAGGTCGGTGCAAATGATTTGTTTACAGCTCCGTTTAAAATTTATAATTATAAAGGTCAGACAGAGGGTGCAGACATTGATTTTGCAAATCAGTTCAAGGCTATTGATAAATTACTCGGCGGTAACGGCAAAATAGGTTTTGTACTTTATTTGATGGTATATTTGGCAAAGTCTGTGGGTGACTATAAAGAAAACTGGGATGCCTGTATAAAAAAAATCAGAGAAATTAACCCCGACGCAGATCTTGTTGTCATCAGTATTAACAACCCCTTTGATTGTGTAGTTCTTAAAGAAGACAGCGAAATTCAAATCGGTAAAATGGCGGCGTTAATTACAGAGAGTCTGAATATTTACATCAAGACAAAGTCTCCTTATGCTTTACAGTATCACTTCTGTGATTGCACGGATATTCCGCTTTGTGAAGGCGTCGCAGCCAATGACCCGAATTTTGAAGCAAATATGATGGGTCCTGCTCATCCCGATGATGACGAACATACAATTATGGCTCGTAAAATTCTCGAAACAATCGGTGCGGATGTAAGCAATCCTGCTCTTTATCCTTCCTTAAAGGAAGATACATCTTCCTTTAAAGCTAAGATAATTAATAAAACTATCGCAAAAACAGTTTATGCAGTCAGCGAAGTATTAGGGAAATTTTGGAAATAAATATTATAAAGAAATTAAAAAACGAACAGAGCGAAAAAAGCATGATAAATTTTATGTTTTTACAGCTCTGTTTTTGATTTTCAGAATATCCGGAATTACAGGACTAAATAAAGAAAACGGCTGTCAGCAAATATTTTTCAATTTTACACTTTACATATTGCTGAATATGAAGTAAAATAGTATGTGAAAAAATATATAGTATGGGGAAAGGTAACAGGTATGAAACCGATATATAAAAGGATATTATTAAAATTGAGCGGTGAAGTCCTTGCAGGCGACGAGGGACACGGAATAAATCTTCCCACAGTCAACAACATTTGCAGATATGTTAAAGAATGTTTTGATATGGGCGTTCAAATCGGTCTTGTGGTGGGCGGCGGCAACTTTTGGCGTGGCAGAACCAGCGAGGGTATGGATAAAACCCGTGCCGACCACATGGGTATGCTTGCAACCACAATAAACGCACTTGCGCTGGCGGATGCTTTGGAGCAGTTGGGTGTTCCCGTAAGAGTTCAGACAGCCATTGAAATGCGTCAGATTGCAGAGCCTTATATAAGGAACAGAGCTGTTACACATCTTTCAAGGGGCAGAGTTGTAATTTTCGGTTGCGGTACGGGAAATCCTTTCTTCTCAACCGATACGGCGGCGGCTTTAAGGGCAGCCGAAATTGATGCGGACATAATTTTTAAAGCAACGAATGTTGACGGTGTTTATGATAAAGACCCCAATAAATTTACGGATGCCGTAAAATATGACAAGCTTTCTCATACAGAGGTGCTTGCAAAGGGATTAAAGGTTATGGATTCCACAGCGGCATCACTTTGCAGAGATAACAACATCAAAATTTTAGTATTCAATCTTGAAGACCCCGCAAATATTGTAAAAGCTGTTTGCGGTGATAAAATAGGTACAGTAGTAGAATAAGAAAAGGAGAATTATTATGGATAAAGTATTTGCAACAGCAAAAGAAAGAACAGAAAAGACAGTCAACGCATTAAAAAATGAATATGCTTCAATCAGAGCAGGCAGAGCAAATGCATCGGTTCTCGATAAGCTCAGAGTAGATTATTACGGCGTTCCCACACCCATAAATCAGATGGCGGCGGTTTCCGTTGCAGAGGCAAGAGTTCTCACAATTCAGCCTTGGGACGCAACAACTTTGCGTGCTATTGAAAAAGCTATTCAGACCTCTGATATAGGTATCAATCCTCAGAATGACGGTCATATTATCAGAATGACTTTCCCCGCACTTACAGAGGAAAGAAGAAAAGAGCTTGTTAAGGAAGTTAAGAAAACTGCTGAGGAAAGCAAGGTTTCCGTCAGAGCTACAAGGAGAGACTGCATTGAATCATTGAAGAAAATGCAGAAAGCTTCCGAAATTACCGAGGACGATTTAAAGGACGGCGAAGAAGAGCTTCAGAAAATTACCGATAAAGCTGTTAAAGAGATTGAGGAATTAGCTTCCGCAAAAGAAAAAGAAATAATGGAGATATAAGATGTCCGAAATACCGAAATTTGATGTTTTGCCACAGCATATCGGCATAATTATGGACGGTAACGGCAGGTGGGCAAAGCAGAGAGGTTTAAAAAGAACCGACGGTCATAGAGAAGGTGCAAAGGTTTTTAAAAGAATAAGTGAGTTTGCATCCGATATCGGCATAAAATATCTCACATTCTATGCGTTTTCAACCGAAAACTGGAAGCGCCCTCCCGAGGAAGTTGAAAAGCTTATGGAGATTTTCAGGGATAATCTTCATGAGGCTGATGAGCGTACCGCCGAAAACGAGGCAAAGCAATTAAGATTTAAATTTATCGGCAGCAGAGAGGGTCTTTCCGGGGATTTGTTGATTCTTATGGATCAGCTTGAAAGAAATACCGCCGATAAAAAGGGTACGGTAATTAATATTGCCATTAATTACGGCGGCAGGAATGAAATTGTAAATTCCGTTAAAAAAATCGGTGAGGATATTAAAAACGGCAAATTAAATCCGGAGAATATTACGGAGGAAATGATTTCCGAAAATTTATATACCGCCGACCAGCCCGACCCGGATATTATTGTCCGTCCGAGCGGAGAATACCGTCTTTCAAACTTTATGATATGGCAGGCGGCTTATTCGGAGTTTTGGTATTCTGATATTTTGTGGCCTGATTTCAGCAACGATGATTTTGTCGGTGTGCTGAGAGATTACGAAAAAAGGAACCGCCGTTTCGGTGGAGTTTGATTTTTAGTTAGGAGTTAGAAGTTAGGAGTGAGGAGTTAAGGTGCATTTTGCAAAGCAAAATGTCATTGTAAAATATTATATGTAACTTTGATAAAACAATTAGAATGGGTGTGGGTGGAACCCACCGTCAATTTTTAATTATTCATTCTTAATTCTTCATTAATAAAAAAATTAAAAGGGCTGTCACGTTTCGGATTGGGAAAGCTCAGAAAACTTGCTTTTTCGTCTGCATAAATGCGGCAGTCTGTTTTACAGAGGTGGATGTTTTGAAAGTAAGAATAATATCGGCAACCGTAGGTGTAATACTTCTTATCGGGGTATTGTTTTTGATGAATACACCGGTTTTCAGCATTGCAATAGCCGCACTTTCCGTAATTGCGGTGCATGAAATTGAAACGGTTGCAAAGGTTGAAAATAAGGTTGTAAGGGCATTGAGCTATGTTTTTGCAGCTTTGACACCAATTGCAATAGATTACGATTTACTTAACAGATTTAATATTTCATATTTTTCCGTTTTAACCGTATTCGGTCTGGCAATACTTATTTCAATGCTGGCACAGTACGAAAAAACAAAATTTGAGCATATTGCAATTTCATTTTTTGCCTGTGTGACCGTGCCTTTTTCGTTTTCAATTCTCGTTATTTTCAGAGATTTACACGAAAAATTCAACTGCTATGACGAAAAGCACTGCCTGTATTTTATCATATTCGGACTTTGCAGTGCGTGGATAACCGATACCTTTGCTTACTTTGTGGGAAGCAAATTCGGCAAGCATAAAATGACACCGAAAATCAGCCCGAAAAAAAGTATTGAGGGTGCTGTCGGCGGTGTAGTTGGTGCGGCGGTTTTCAATGTTTTGGCAACATTTATTTTTAATAAATTTGTCTTTGAGGGAACAAAAATTCCTCTGTGGGCAGTTGCGATTGTTTCCGTGGTATTGTCATTTATCAGTATGTTCGGGGATTTGTCCGCTTCCGTTATTAAGAGAAATTACGGCGCAAAGGATTTCGGAAAAATTATGCCCGGTCACGGCGGTGTTATGGATAGATTTGACAGTTGTCTGTTCACACTTCCCACACTCTATCTTATTTTATATTATATAGGCAGGTTCAGCGTATGAAAAATATAACGGTCTTAGGCTCAACAGGCTCAATCGGTGTTCAGGCTTTGGATGTTGCAAGGCTTCACGGCTGGGGAATTACCGCACTTACGGCATATTCCCATGTTGATATTATAGAAAAGCAGATAAGAGAATTTAAACCGAAGCTTGCCGCATTGGTGGACGAAAAAGCGGCGGCAGAATTAAAATTAAGAGTGGCCGACACCGACACAAAAATTTTATCCGGCAAAGACGGTGTGTGCGAATGTGCGGCGGCTCAGACCGACACGCTTTTAAACAGCATCGTGGGAATGGCAGGACTTGAGCCCACATTGACCGCAATACAAAACGGTACTGAAATTGCACTTGCGAACAAGGAAACACTTGTGGCAGGGGGAAAGCTTGTCACCGACACCGCAAAAGAGAATAATGTGAGAATTTTACCCGTTGACAGCGAACATTCTGCAATTTTTCAGTCATTACAGGGGAATAATTTTAATAGAATTAAAAGGATATTACTTACAGCCTCCGGCGGACCGTTTTTCGGAAAGACAAAAGATGAGCTTAAAAATGTAACGGTTAAGGAAGCTTTAAACCACCCCAATTGGAGTATGGGTGCAAAAATAACCATAGATTCCGCTACAATGGTGAACAAAGGGCTGGAATTGATTGAAGCAGTATGGCTTTTCTCTGTTTTACCCTCACAGGTTGATATTTTGGTTCACCGTCAGAGTGTTGTACATTCTCTGGTTGAATATGAGGATAATTCCGTTATGGCACAGTTGGGCGTTCCCGATATGCGTGTTCCCATACAGTATGCTTTAACATATCCGAAAAGATACAATTCCCCTGCAAAGCAGTTGAGATTGGAGGATTACAAAACTCTCACCTTTGAACAACCGGATTATGATGTCTTCAAGGCTATAAATATTTGCAGAAATGCGGTTGAAAAGGGCGGTCTTTGCCCGGCAATAGTTAATTCCGCAAACGAAAAAGCAAACGAGCTTTTCCGTCAGGGTAAAATTAAATTCCTTGATATTGCAGAGCTTATCGAAGAAGCTGTTAAAAGCACCAAGTCAAAGGATACATATACTCTTTCCGATGTTCTCGAAACGGACAGACAGGTAAAAGAATATATAAATTCATTAGTTTGAAAGGATTAATGTAATGGGTTTGTTGGCAATTTGGAGTAAGATATGGCCTGTGTTACTGGCAATAATTTTTTTCGGACTTATTGTCTTTATACACGAGTTAGGGCATTTTCTGACTGCAAAGCTTTTTAAAGTAAAAGTAAATGAATTTTCTATCGGCATGGGTCCGAAAATTTTAGGCTTCGGTAAAAAAGACACCCGGTATTCATGGCGTTTGTTTCCCATTGGCGGTTATGTCAGTATGGAGGGAGAGGACGAGGAAAGCGAAGACGAAAATTCTTTTGCAAATAAAAAGCTGTGGCAAAGATTTATTATCGTTGCCGCCGGTGCCGTTATGAATATTATTTTAGGATTTGTAATTGTCACCGTTATGATGTCAACTCAGGATGCAATAGGTTCAAGAACCATCGCAGAATTTTCAAAGAATGCGGTCACTTCCCAAGCCTTAAAAGAGAACGATAAAATTATCGAAATTAACGACCGTCATGTTTATTCATCCTATGACCTTTCGTTTTTGCTTATGCGTGACAACGATGCAACCATAGATTTTAAAGTTATCAGGGACGGCAAAAAGGTCGATGTAAAAAATGTAAAATTCAACACCGCAAAGCCCGATAAAAATTCCGAAGCTTCCATTGTTTTGGATTTCTCAATTTACGGTGTACGCCCCACATTTTTCAATACAATAAAAGTCGGGTATCTTACAACAATTTCTTTGGGCAGAATGGTTTGGATAAGCCTTTTTGACCTGATAACGGGGCAGTACGGGCTGAATGAATTATCGGGACCTATCGGCACCGTCGGGTATATTGCAAATGTTGCTCAAACAACGGTGAAGACCGATATTACACCATTGTTTATGATAATGGCACTAATTACAATAAATATCGGTATATTTAATTTGTTACCCATTCCCGCACTTGACGGAGGCAGACTTTTCTTTATGCTGATTGAAATGATAAGAAGAAAACCGGTAAATCAAAAATACGAAAAATGGATTCACGCCGTAGGTTTAATTCTGCTTTTGGTATTTATGGTTATAATTTCTTTCAGTGATATTTTAAAGCTTTTCAGAGGTGGTTTTAATGTCTGAACGCAGAGTAACTAAAAAAGTTTATGCAGGAAATGTTGCAATAGGCGGAGATGCACCCGTAAGCGTGCAGTCTATGCTCAATAAGCCTGCCCACGATATAATTAAAAGTGTTGAACAGGCAAAGACTTTGGAAAAAGCCGGCTGTGATATTATCAGAGCCGCCGTGCCTGATTTGGAAGCGGTTGGGCTGATTTCAGCCTTAAAAGAAAATGTAAATGTCCCCATAGTTGCGGATATACATTTTGATTACAGAATTGCTTTGGCTTGTGTGGATGCCGGTGTGGAT
>JAZUIT010000088.1:0-3212 GCA_045642385.1 Acutalibacteraceae bacterium | reverse complement strand
TTTTTATCTATGGAATTTACATCAAAATTTGTACAGATGTTTTTATCGGTTGCCGGGTCATAATTTTCATAATCAATTCCGTTTAATATTCCGCAAAGCTTGTTTCTTCTCATATTGAGAATGTTGTCGAGTCCGTGACTGTACCACGGGTCGAGAATTTCATTTGCATAAGTGGGGCTTACGGTAGTAACCGCATTTGCGGTTTCAATTGCACCTTTCATAAGGTTCACATCGCCGTCATATTCAACTATCGGTATGTTTTCTGCCGGAATACCTAAAACATCATTGATAAGCTCCATACCGTATGTTCCCTGGTACTGAATATTGTGAATGGTGAAAACTGTTTTAATATTCTGATAATATTCTCTTTTGGCATAAATAGTTGAAAAAAATACGGGTGTCATGGCACTCTGCCAATCATTACAATGTATTATATCCGGCTTGAAGTCAATATGCTCCAGCATTTCGAGTACTGCTCTCGAAAAGAATGTGAAGCGTTCAGCATCGTCATAATATCCGTAAAGACCGTCACGCTTGAAATAATATTGATTATCAAGTAAATAATAGATTACCCCGCCGGCTCTTGCTTCAAAAATTCCGCAATACTGTCTTCTCCATGCAACGGGAACGCAAATACTTGTAATAAAAGTCATTGTGTCCTTCAATTCCTGCGGAATTGTATCATACATAGGCATAACCACCCTGCAACCGATTAGCCTTTTTCTTAAAGCCTTGGGCAGGGAACCTGCAACATCACCGAGTCCGCCGCTTGCCGCAAAGGGGAGCGCTTCACTTGCAACATACAGAACCTTCATTTTTATAAGCTCCTTTATATAACAATATTTTTACCCACATATACAGGATAATATTTTGTACTGATGAGGGATTTTTTAGGCTTAATAACAACGCTTTTATCGGTAATAACGCTGTCGAGTGAGCATCCGTCGCTGATATATGTGTCCTGCATAATAATAGAATTTTTAACAACCGCATTTCTGCCGATTCTTACGCCACGGAAGATAATGCAGTTTTGAACTTCACCCTCAATTATGCAACCGTCAGCAATAAGAGAATTTTTAACATGGGAGCCGATACCGAAAATGGTCGGCATTTCGTCCTTTGATTTTGTGAAAATCGGTCTGTCCTCACAAAATAAATCGTTGCAGTTATCCGGACTTAATAAATCCATATTTGCCTGCCAATAGGATTTTAGGCTGTCAATAGGACGGATAAAGCACTCAGCTTTATATCCCATAATATTTAATTTTGAAAGATTGGGCAAAATAATACTCTTTTCAAAATTTTCTTTACCTGAATTGAAAGCATTGTTTACAAGTCTTTCAAGGAGGGATTTTTTCATAATATACATATTAAGGCAGAAACTTGCTTTTTTATTAGGAACGGGATTCAGGGAGGCTTTTGTAATTCTGCTGTTTTCGTCAAGAGTAAGCCCCATGGTATATTCAAGACGGGGCGGATGACCTTCTGAATAAATGACTGTAATGTCAGCTTCATTTTCAGAATGAAAATCGAAAACGGCCGAATAGTCAATATTTCCCACAATGTTGCTGTCGGTAAGCAAAACATATTCCTCGGATGAACGGGTTATAAAATCCATTGTACCTGCAAGAGTATTAATTTTACCGTGTTGCATATTGTTGTTGGGATTATTAAAAGGAGGGAGCATATAAATACCCTCACGCTTTCTGGACAAATCCCATGGCTTACCGTTTCCGATATGGTCCATAAGTGAACGGTAATTGCTTTTGGTAATTATACCGATTTTTGTCATACCGCAGTTTACCATATTTGAAAGTGGAAAATCAATAAGTCTGTAACGGGAGCCGAAAGGTACAGAACCCATTGTTCTTAAAGAAGTAAGTTCATTTACGGCTTCATCATAAGCATTTGAATAAATAATTCCCAAAACATTATTTGCCCTCATTGAATTTCACCATCCTTTACATTGCGGTCTATCATAGATTTCGGACTTATTATGCAGCCCTTGCCGATTGTAAGACCGGAGCCGACAACTGCCACACCCCAGTCATCCGTGTTTTCCATATCCTCGGGGCGTTTTCCGATAACCGTATTTTCTTCAACTACAACATTTTCGGCAATTATTGCATACTGTACGACAGCATTTGCTCTGATAACACTGCCGGGCATAATAATTGAATCTTTAATCACAGCACCTTTTTCAACCTTGACATTACCGAAAAGAATTGAGAAATCCACAATTCCGTCAACACGGCAACCGCCTGCAACCAATGAATTTTGAACATCAGCCGTATTTGAAATATATTGCGGAGTGACAATCTGATTATTAGAATAAATTTTCCAGTCGGGGTCGGATAAATCCAAATCAACTCTTGGGTTTAATAAATCTAAGTTAGCCTCCCACAGACTGTCAATAGTTCCGACATCCTTCCAATATCCGTCAAAGGGATATGCAAAAAGTTTTTCTTTTGCATCATGCATAGCCGGAATTAAGTCGTGACCGAAGTCATTACTTGAATTTAAATTTGCTTCATCATCAAGAAGATACTGCCTTAATTTGCTCCATGTGAACATATAAACACCCATTGAAGCTTTGTTACTGCGGGGATTTTTCGGCTTTTCTTCAAATTCGGAAATAGACCCGTCCTCATTTACGAGCATCAGACCGAAACGGGACGCCTCTTCCCACGGTACTTCCAGCATAGCTATTGTACAGGCGGCATTTTTTTCTTTATGATAGGTAAGCATTTTGGAATAATCCATTTTATAAATATGGTCACCTGAAAGTATTAGGACATATTCCGGTGAGTATCTGTCAATGAAATTTATATTCTGATAAATAGCATTGGCAGTATTCTTATACCACTGTGTACCCTCTATCTGCTGATACGGGGAGAGTATATGCACTCCGCCGTTGGCTCTGTCCAAATCCCATGCCTGACCGTTACCGATATAATCATTAAGCTCAAGGGGTTGATATTGTGTCAAAACACCCACCGTGTTAATACCGGAGTTTACACAGTTTGAAAGAGGGAAGTCTATAATTCTATATTTTCCGCCATAGGGTACGGCGGGTTTTGCAATATTTTTTGTAAGGACGCCAAGACGGCTGCCCTGACCGCCTGCAAGAAGCATGGCAAGGCATTCGGTTTTTCGCGGCATTATTTTCATCCTCCTAATTATTTTCTTTTTTATTATTACCTTTTTTTGAA
>JAZUIT010000087.1:0-3521 GCA_045642385.1 Acutalibacteraceae bacterium | reverse complement strand
CGCCGTTTCGTTCGGTTCAGATGCAAAGGCTGTTTCTTATATTCACCTTATAGCACCCAACGGAAAAAATTATTTCGGCGTAGGCATTTCCCACAACATCAACTATGCTTCAATCCGGGGTGTGCTTTGTGCCATTAACCGTTCAATTGCAGATAAAAATTAATATTCACAACAAGGGCTGTAAGAAAACTATTCGTTTTTTTGCAGCTTTTTTTATTGAGTAACTATTTTCGTACCTTTATAATAATGCATAAGAATTTCATCATATTTGCTTCCCTGCCGTGCCATATAATCCGCTCCGTATTGGCTCATACCCACATTGTGTCCTTTGCCCAAGGTTGTTACAGTAAAATTATTACCGTTATATTTTATTGAAAATACAAGACTGTTTAAATTAAATGCATCCCTCATTTGCATACCTGTCACCGTGGTGTTTCCGACAGTTATATTTTCAACTGTTCCCGCATCTGATTTTTCAATTTCGCCTAACCAGCTTGCAGGATTTCCCGTCAAGGTAATATTCAGTTTTTTTGCATAATTCTTAAATGCTTCCGGTTTTAAAATCACGGTTGAAGAATAATCCGGAGAAAGCCTGTCACCTATGCTTAAAACAGTTGTAAGATATGGTATGGGTTTGCCCCAGACAACCTCTGCATTTTCGGTTTTACCGGCGGAAATTTCGTGAAATTTGGGACTTACGGGTTTGTCATTGTATGTGATTACCTGTCCGGTTACTTCTTCAACAGCCTCGGATATATTTTTATAATATTCATTGTATTTTGAACCCCATTTTTTCTGCAATTCTTCTTTTGAGAGATAACCCTGCTGTACAGTACGGTCATCTGATAAATATGCACCGTTTAGTGTTAAATCGGGATCTGTTTTCGCATTGTTTCTCATCAGAACCGCATAAGTATAACAAACAACCGCCTGAGCTTTTAACGCTTCTTTTTCATAGTAAGCGGGCATTTCGGCGGCAACACTTCCCAGTACATAATCAAAATCCGAAACGGTTACGACAGAGTTATTTTTTGAAAGCATAACCTTAACCGTGTTGTCGGGAACAACTGCCTGTTCGGTTATTTTAGTGTCTAAATTGGCTGCGTTGCTGACGGAGCTGAGAGAAAACAGCGGACAAATAAGAATTACGGCGAAAATTGCGATACATAAACATAAATAAAATTTAAACATAGGCTTCCTTCCTTGACTTTTTATATAAATTAGTTGTATAATAATATGAGATATTATTTTGGGGGTGTTGTAATTGGCGAACAATTCACCTATTGACAGCGAAGTTTTAAAAAGCTTTTGTGATGAGCTTGTAAATTTAAATCATATCAATTTTGACGATTACGATAAATACGGTGTTAAACGCGGCTTGCGTAATCCTGACGGTACAGGTGTTATGGTAGGACTTACCGACATCTGTAATGTTGACGGTTACTATGTGACAGACGGTGAAAGAACACCTAAAAAGGGCAGATTGGTTTTTCGCGGAGTTGATGTTTCAAACATCGTAAACGGTTGTATTGCCGAAAACCGTTTCGGATTTGAAGAGGTTGCATGGCTTCTGATTTTCGGTAAGCTTCCTACAAAGCAACAGTTGGATAAATTCTGTGATATCCTTTCACAATGTCGTGAGCTGCCGACTGACTTTGCGGAAGATATGATAATGAAAGCACCGTCAAACAATATTATGAATAAGATTGCAAGGTCGGTGCTGGCTCTGTATTCTTATGATGACAATCCGGATGCCGTCAATCCCGAAAATGTGTTAAGACAGTGCATACAGCTTTTAGCCCGTATTCCCACAATTATGACTTACGCATATCAGGTAAAGCGCAGGACATTTTATAAAAAAAGTATGTATCTGCACCCAATTAAACCTGAGCATAGAACAGCCGAATGTATTTTAAATTCAATCCGTTCCGATAAAACATTTACGGATGAGGAAGCAAAGCTTTTGGATATTTGCTTGATGCTTCATGCTGAACACGGCGGCGGTAACAATTCCACATTTACCGTAAGGTCAACCACATCCACCGGCACCGATACATATTCTTCCATAGCGGCAGGCGTAGGCGCTTTGAAGGGTCCCCGACACGGCGGTGCAAATATAAAGACAAACGAAATGCTGGACTTTTTCAAAAATGATGTTAAGAATATAACAGACGAAGGTCAGGTTGCGGATTACATAAGAAAAATCCTTAAAAAGGACGCGGGTGACCGCTCCGGACTGGTTTACGGCATGGGTCACGCAGTTTACACTTTGTCCGACCCCAGAGCAGTAATTTTAAAACAGAAGGCAAAGGAATATTCACAGGGTACAGATTTTGAAAGTGATTTCAGATTGCTTGAACTGATTGAAAAATTAACACCGGAAGTATTTGCCGCAGAAAATAAAAGCAATAAAACTATATGTGCCAATGTGGATTTTTATTCCGGCTTAATTTACAGAATGTTAAAAATCCCGGATGATTTGTTTACTCCTTTGTTTGTTGTTGCCAGAGTAGCCGGCTGGTCTGCACACAGGATGGAGGAGCTTGCAACAAGCTCAAGAATTATGCGACCCGCTTACAAGAGTATTGCAACACCGGTAGATTATATTCCTATTGAATTGAGATAACAGAGAGGCAGAACTATGGAAATAAAAAACAGCAAAAAAATATGTTTTAAATCATTTATAATACCGTGGTTTGTTGCGGTGATTATTCTTGTACCGCTGAGATTTTATCAGCTCCTTACAATAGTTGACGGTGAAGTGGGATTTTATAAGAATGTAAATTTTACAGTTTATCTTATGTACGGTCTTGTTGCGGCTTTTATAATAGGATTTGTTGTAATGGCTTTTCTTTCAAAAAAAACGGCACAACCGAATATTGATATAAAGGGTAACAGACCCCTGGGATTTTTCGCAATAGTTACTGCAATTTTGCTTTTATACAATTCACTTGTTCAATTAAAGGGATTCATCGGAATAGTTGTTCAGTACAGCAATATATTCGCCTTTAACAATTACTCACTCGGAGAATATTTGTTGAAATCCGGTGGGGTTTCAAGAGCATTTGAAGTAATATTCCTCATATTGTCCGCAATTTATTTTATACTTTTCGGTGTAAGCTGTTTGGGAGAAAAGCTCAATATATCAAAGTTTCGTTTGCTTGCTTTGTCACCGCTTCTTTGGTCAATTTTCAGAATGCTGACAAAGCTTGTCCGTGCAATAAGCTATATAAGAATCTCCGATTTATTTTACGAAATAGTAATGGTATTGTTTACGATGCTTTTCTTTATGGCATTTGCACAGGTGGTGGCAAATGTAAATCCGAAAGGAATTGAATGGAAAGTTACGGGCTACGGTCTTATTGCGGCACTGATGGCACTTTTGTGCAGCTTGCCCAGATTGTTTATGGTAATTATCGGCAATGGTTCAATGCTTTCTCCTGATGCACCGGTTGAGTTGTGGGATATAGCATTGGCTGTGTTTATCGTTCTGTTCGTCGCAAACACATTCAAAAACAAGG
>JAZUIT010000086.1:0-4509 GCA_045642385.1 Acutalibacteraceae bacterium | reverse complement strand
CCAATCGCTGTATGCTATCGGCTCGGGCGGATTTTTCGGACTCGGAATAGGAAATTCAAGACAGAAATATCTGTATCTTCCCGAACCGCAAAACGACTTTGTTTTTGCAATAGTGTGCGAGGAGTTGGGATTTTTCCGCTCACTGGCAATTATACTTTTATTTGTTCTTTTGGTGCTGAGAGGCATTTCAATAGCACGGCACGCAAAAACCAACTATGAAATGCTTGTCACAACCGGTATAGTTTTTCAGGTTGGCTTACAGGTGGCAATTAATATCGGTGTTGTTACGGGTATATTGCCAAATACCGGTATCAGCTTCCCGTTTTTCAGCTACGGCGGTACATCTTTGGTGCTTCTGATGTTTGAAATGGGAATGGTGCTGTCCGCATCAAGACAATCTAAGGTTAAGAAATTGATATAGTTAAAATTTTATTTAGGAGAAAAAATGCTTAGTTCAAAAAAAATAATCATTGCGGCAGGCGGCACAGGGGGACATATTAATCCCGCACTTGCAGTTGCTTCCGAAATAAGAAAGCGTTATCCGGATACAAAAATTAAATTTGTAGGCACAGCGGACAGAATGGAAGCCGAATTAGTGCCGCAGGCAGGCTTTGATTTTTCCACAATAAAAATACAGGGGTTTTACCGTTCTTTCAGCCCTAAGGCAATAAAGCACAATTTTGAAACCCTCGCACTTATATTAAAATCCTCATCACAGGCGAAGAAAATTCTTGCCGACTTCAAGCCCGACGCGGTAATAGGCTTCGGCGGATATGTCAGCGGCCCCGTTTTGAGAACTGCGGCAAAGATGAAAATTCCAACAGCCATTCACGAGCAAAACGCATATCCGGGTGTTACAAACAAAGCGCTGGCGAAGGATGTTGACCGTGTAATGCTAACCGTAAAGGAAGCGGAAAAATATCTCGAACCGAAAAATCCCGTCTGCGTAACGGGTTTACCCGTAAGAGGTGCTTTGATTGAAGCGGACAGAGATTTCAGCCGTGCCGAATTGAAGCTTGACGACAGACCGCTTGTACTTTCTATGGGCGGCTCGTTGGGTGCGGAATCAATCAACAATGCGGTTGTTGAAATGATAACCGCAATGCATAAGGAAAAGGAATGTTATTTCCTGCACGCAACCGGTCAGTACGGCACCTGGGTTCCCGATAAATTAAAGGAAAACGGCGTAGATTTACAGACGGAAAATCATATTACCGTAAGAGAGTACATAAACGATATGGAACGGTGTCTTTCTGCCGCCGATTTGGTTATCTGCCGTGCAGGTGCAAGCTCATTGAGCGAATTTCAGGTTATGGGCAAGCCGGCAATACTTATACCCTCGCCCAATGTTGCGGAAAATCATCAGTACCACAATGCCATGGCACTTGTAAATAAAAATGCGGCTCTGATTATCGAGGAAAAAAATCTTACCGGGGAGCTGCTTACAAAAACCGTAAAAGAATTGATACGCAATCCTCAGAAGCTGAAAGAAATAGGAAACAATGCAAAGAAAATGGCAGTAACGGATGCCACGGACAAGATTATTAAAGTCATTGAAGAAATAACGGCGTAACCAATTACGGCACATCACATAAAATAATAGTAGAATTATTTAAGGATGTGCTTTCATGGATAAGTTGATAATAGAAGGTGGCAACAGACTTTTCGGAGAAATTAATGTACAGGGTGCGAAAAACAGCGTCCTGCCCATACTTGCGGCAAGCGTTCTCACAAAGGGCGAGTGTGTTATTCATAACTGTCCCGATTTGACCGATGTGGATGCGGCAATCAGGATTTTAAGGTGTATCGGTTGCTCTGTCACTTTTGAAAATCATACGGTGACGGTAAATTCAATCGGTGCATCTTCCGATGAAATTCCCGAAAATCTTATGCAGGAAATGCGTTCTTCTATTATCTTTCTCGCACCGTTGCTTTCCCGTTTTAAAAGTGCATTACTGTACACACCGGGCGGCTGTGAAATAGGTGTAAGACCGATTGATTTACACCTTTCGGCTATGCGGAAAATGGGTGCAACCATCGAGGAAAAGCACGGCAGACTTATATGCAGAGCCTTAAAGCTTCGCGGCGAAAAAATTACTCTGTCTTTTCCCAGCGTGGGTGCAACGGAGAATATTATTATTGCGGCTGTTACGGCTGAGGGTACAACTGTCATAAACAATGCCGCAAGAGAACCGGAAATTGCAGATTTAGCGGAATTTTTGAATAAATGCGGTGCAAAAATTTCCGGAGCAGGTGAAAGCACCGTAATAATTGAGGGCGTAAAGGAAATCGGTTGTACCGAATTTAATATTATGCCGGACAGAATAATGGGTGCTACATATATGTCGGCGGCGGCAATAACCGGTGGCGAGCTTATATTAAATAATATCAATCCGCGGCACCTGGAAGCGGTCACGCCTGTTTTTGAGCTTGCCGGCTGTAAAATCAGAGAAAATGCGAATGAAATATATATTAAAGCTCCCGAAAAGCTGTCGGGAATATCTACTGTAAAAACCTTGCCTTATCCCGGTTTTCCGACTGATGCACAGGCTCCCGTTATGGCAATGACAACTGTCGCACAGACACCGAGTATTTTTATTGAAAACATTTTTGAAAGCCGCTTTAAGCATATCACCGAGCTTATGAAAATGGGTGCGGATATAAAGGTAGAGGGCAGAGTTGCCATAGTTGAGGGTGTTAAAAGACTTTCATCGGCGAATGTTACCGCGCCGGATTTGCGTGGCGGAGCGGCTTTGGTAATAGCCGCATTGAACGCTGACGGAATGACAAAAATCAGCGGTGTGGAGCATATTGACAGGGGATGTGACAGCATAGAAAGGGTCTTGTCCTCAATTGGTGCGAAAATTTTCAGGAAGGAGTGTGACAAAGCTAAGGATGTCAGAAGAAGTTAAATCAAAGGACGAATTACGGCGCGAGCATATTATTAAACAGAAAAAAATAGTGCGTCGCAGAAGAATTGTTGCGTATATTGTAATTGTTTTTGTTACACTGCTTATCTGTGTGGCTTTATCCTTACTGTTATTCAAGGTGAATAACATAGTTGTAAAGGGAAAATCCTTTTACGGCAGGGAGGCAATTATAAAAGCCGCTGAAATTTCGGTGGGTGACGGAATTTTCACAGTACACGAAAATTATGTGGCTGATAAAATAGAGCAGAAACTCCCAGCCATAGAAAGTGTTAAGGTTGAAAAGAAAATGTCCGGGCTTGTGACAATAACCGTAAAAGCAGGCACGGTAAAATATGCTTTGAAATACGGCGAAAAATATGCATTACTGAACAGCTCACGAAAGGTTATTGAAATTGCAGATAAAAAAAATTTAGGAGCTGCCGCAATAATTTATACAAAGGCTCAGGTGTCCTCTGCAACACCGGGTGAAAAGGAAATTACCTTTACAGACGAGAAAAAAGGTAAAAGCGAAACCTTTGATACAATTAATAATTTCCTTGATGCCGTCGATAAAGTAAAGCTCAACGATATTACGGAAATTAATATGCAAAATTTCAATGCCGTTACTTTTGTTTATCAGAACAGGATAAAAGTGGTATTCGGCGATATGGAAAATTATGAAAGCAAATTAGCACTTACTGCAAAAGCTTTGGAAAAAGAAAATGAAATAAGCTTTGACCAAAAGGGCACACTTAATTTAAGTGTTGAGGGTGAAGCATATTTTACACCGGATTCAAAATAAAATTGCGACTGCAAATTTGGCAGTCGCTTTTTTAGTTTTCAGTTTTCGGTTGGTTGGTTGCGGCAGAAGTAAACCCCTGCCGTACAATATTAAAATGGGTGTGGGTGGAACCCACCCTCAACTCCTCATTCCTCACTCCTAACTCCTCACTAAAAAAGCTATCTGTGACGGTTTTTTGCATTTTTTATTTGAAATAGTTATCAAAAAAGGCTTGATATATAGGTTGTTTTAATGTATAATTATATAATAGTCAATTGTGGAGGAGCATTACAGAGTGAAAACATATTATGATGAAGACATTTTGTATATGCGAAATCGACCGGGATTTTTTGAAGTTTTTGAAGAAAGCTTTATTTCCGAGCTGATTTGTTTTTTGGGGAATACGGTTAAGGCTTTTTTCTCTCTGCTTGCTTTTCTTGTATCCGTGTCGGCAAAGTTTTTTCGCACTGCGGGGAAAGCAGTATACAGGTTTTCGGATAAGTTTATTTTAAATGATTTAAAACAGCTTATAACAGACATCAAGAGCGGCGGCTTTTCCGCTAACAGAAAACCGTTAATCAGACTGTTGATTAACCGTCTGCTGCCTGTGGCGGCGGTGGGTGCCCTGGTTGCGACGGTAGGGTATTTCAATAATTTTACCTATGCGTTGGAAATAAATTACAACGGTAAAAATATCGGTTGCATAGCGGGCGAAAGTGTTCTGAACGAAGCCGAAAATATGGCTCGTGAAAGGCTTTTGAGCGGACTTGATACGGTAAATGACCATACGGATGATGTTATAGGTACACCGCAATATAC
>JAZUIT010000085.1:0-11193 GCA_045642385.1 Acutalibacteraceae bacterium | reverse complement strand
GTAATAAAAGTAGGTCATCACGGAAGCAGAACTTCGACAGGCAACGATTTTCTTGAAGCCTGTAACCCCCAAACGGCAGTTATTATGTGCGGTGATGATAACAGCTATAATCATCCGCATAAACAGACCGTCAAAAAGCTTGAAAATAAGGGAATAACGGTTTTTAGAACGGACGAAGACGGTACAATTGTTATGAGAGCGGGTACAAAAATTACGGTGACGAGGGGTAAATTTAATGAAATTTTCAATTGACAGAATAGAAGAAAATATTGCAGTTTGTGAATTTGATAACGGTGATATCAAGGAAGTACCTTTAAATGAGTTACCGGAAAATGTAACAGAAGGCAGTGTTTTGGAATTGAAAAACGGCAAGTATTATCTTGATAGTGACGAAACCGAAAACCGCAGGGCAAAAAATTATCAACTCTTGCAGGATTTGTTTCGTAATGATTAATGTTAAAATAAATTAAGTTTTGTTTTTTATTTTGTAAAAACCCCTTGCAATTTTCAAAAAAATCAGGTATAATGTTCTAAAATTTAACGGAGGAAGTTATAATGTCAGGTTTATTTCAAAACAGCAAGAGTGTTCCAACAATTATTTTAATTGTGGCGATGATTTTATTTATGTATTTCATTTCAATCAGGCCGCAGAGAAAAAAGCAGAAAGCGGAAGAGGATTTGCGCAACAGTATACAGATTGGCGATGAAGTTACTACTATCGGTGGCATTATCGGCAGAGTTGTATCACTTAAAGACGATGCTTTGATTATCGAAACCGGTGCCGACCGCAGTAAAATGAAAATTACCCGTTGGGCTGTAAGTACCAATAACACTCAGAACGAAAAAGCAGAAGCTGAAAGAGCTGCTGCAAAAGAGGCTAACGAAAACGCAAAGCAGGAAAGAATAAGAGTTGCTCAGGAAAAAGCTGAAGCTAAAAAAAATAAAAAGAATAAATAATTATAAAACGAGCCGGAAAATTATTCCGGCTCGTTTTTTTCATTACTTGGTTAATTTGCAGCGGCTTGTATTGTAAGTGCAGTCCTTGCGGAGGCAATAACTTCTTTAGTATTCAGAGTTGTATTTTTTCCGTCAATTTCATCAAGAAAATCTTGCAGAAAATTATGTTCAACCGGTTGTTCTTTAATAATTACAGGCTCATCAGAGTTGTGATAAGCAATGTACAGTGATTTGCGTTGTTCGGAAAATTCCATAACGCCTTTTGTACCCCAGAAAACAAATCTCCAATTGAATGGGAGTTTATATGATATATTACAGGGGGAAGCATAGGATACATCCGCTGTAAGTCCTGCCGAATTTGAAAGCTCAACCATAAATTGTGCGCTGTCTTTGAAATTTTCAGCTTCGGTAGCATAAGCATTCCAGCATCTTGCGGCTATAACTCTTTTTAATTCAAGTCCCGTGATATATCTTACCAAATCTATACCGTGAATTCCGATATCATTAATTGTTCCGCCGTGTTTTCCGTCTTCAAAATACCATTTAGGTCTTTTATCGTAATTTAGCGGGTGTTGACCCTCAAACTGAATATTATATATTTCACCTAATTTTCCTTCGTCAACAATTTTTTTTGCGGCATCTGCATAAAAAGAGTTCCTTAAATCAAGCATACAACCAACCTTTAAGCCTCTTTCTTTTGACAGCTTTTCTATTTTATCAAGTTCCGACAGAGAAGTACATATAGGCTTGTCGGCAATAACATTTTTACCTGCTTTTAAAGCGTCAATTATATTTTCCCCTCTTTTTGCATAATAGTTGCCTATTACAACAATATCAATATTTTTATCGGACAGTAAATCTTCATAAGTGTCGAACTTAAAATCTGCACCTAAATTCTTTTGTGCATTAAGTTTTGCTTCTTCAAAATCCTCCCAGCAACCGATAACAGTATTATTTGTTGCAGAAATTTTTTTATAAAATGATGACAAATGTCCGTGTCTGAAACCTGCAAATGCAAAATTCATTTCCATCACTCCTGCTTTTTTCTATATTTTACAACAGATAAAAAATAATATCAATAAATTTAAGAAAAAATGTTGACTTATCTGTTATAATATGTTATGTTATATGTAATAGTATATTGGGTGGTGTGGGTGTTGAATTCTTTGAGGCGTGAACAAATTTGTAAAATGGTAAACGAAAACGGTGCAGTCCGTATCAAAGAACTTCTTAAAGCTTTTCCTAATGTTACATCTATGACTATACACCGTGATCTTGAATTTCTTGAGCAAATCGGTGCGATTATAAGAATTCGCGGAGGAGCACTGTCAGTTACGAATTCAATTGAACCTATTTTTGAAGTCAGAAAGCTTACAAATTCAAGTGAAAAGGCTATAATCGCAGAAAAAGCCATTAAATTAATCGGTCAGAATCAAACCGTTTTCTTTGATGCCGGTACTACCTCTACTGCTGTTGCTAAGTTAGTCAAAGATATTAATATTAAGGTTTATACTACTGCTCCTAATATAGCTATTGAGCTTTCGCATTTACCTACGCCGGAAATTAATATTTGCGGCGGAAAAATAAATCGTGCCAATCTTGCTTTATCCGGTGAAACGGCTGTTCATATGCTTGAAAATGTTGATATTGATATTGCTTTTATCGGTGTTTCAGGTTATAGTGACGATATAGGATTTTCCTGTGGTATTAAGTCTGAAAGTATTATTAAATCTTTGGTTGTTAATAAGGCTAAGGTTACGGTTGCGCTGTTTGACTCATCAAAGCTTAATACTAAATTTGCTTATCCTTTTGCACAACTTAGCGATTTTACGTATATTGTGGATGACGGTAAGTTATCTGATGAATTTAAAAACAATGCTGAAAAATGTGATGCAATAATTTTATAAGAGGTGTTAAATAATGAAAACAAAAGCAGTACGTCTTTACGGAAAAGAAGATTTAAGACTTGAAGAATTTGAGCTTCCTCCGATTAAAGATGATGAAATCCTTGCAAAGGTGGTTTCCGACAGCCTTTGTATGTCTTCATTTAAAGCCGCAGAACAAGGTGCGGATCATAAAAGGGTGCCGAACGATGTTGCCGAAAATCCGACAATTATCGGACATGAATTTTGCGGTGAGCTGATTGAAATCGGTTCAAAGTGGGCAAACGAATACAAAGCAGGTGACCGATTTGTTATTCAGCCTGCGTTAAATTACAAGGGCTCTTTGGATGCTCCAGGATATTCATATAAATATATCGGCGGTGATGCTACTTATGTAGTTATCCCTCATGAAGTTATGGAAATGGGTTGCTTGTTGCCGTATAAAGGCGATGCTTTCTATAAAGGCTCATTGATTGAGCCGTTTTCCTGCGTAGTAGGTACATTCCATGCTATGTATCATACGGTCAGAGGTTCTTATGAACATTCCATGGGTATCGTTGAAGGCGGAAAAATGGCAATTTTAGCAGGTGCAGGACCTATGGGACTTGCAGCTATCAACTATGTAGTTCATTGTGACCGCAGACCTTCGGTGCTTATTGTTACCGATATTGATGATGCCCGTCTTAATAGAGCAGAACAGATTCTCGATGTTGAAGATGCAAAAAAATTCGGCGTTGATTTGAAGTTTATAAACACTGCAAACTTTGATGACCCGGCAACAGAGCTTAAAAATATTGCCGGCGGAGCATTCGATGATGTGCTTGTATTTGCACCTGTTGCACCTGTTGTAGAGCTTGGGGACAAGCTTTTAGGTGCAGACGGATGTCTTAATTTCTTTGCAGGTCCTACAAATGCGGACTTTTCCGCAAAATTTAATTTCTATAATGTTCATTATGCTTCAACACATATTGTCGGAACATCCGGCGGTAATGTTGACGATATGAAAGAATCTATTGATATGGTCAGTAAAGGACTTTGCGACCCGTCAATTCTTGTTACTCATATCGGTGGTCTCAACAGTGTAATTGAAGCAACTCTCAATCTTCCGAAAATCCCCGGCGGCAAAAAGCTTATCTATACTGATATTGACTTACCGCTTACAGCTATTGCTGATTTCGAAGAGTTGGGAAAAACCAATCCTATGTTCAAAAAGCTTCATGAAATAGTTTCAAAGACAAACGGACTTTGGAATGCAGAAGCTGAGAAATATTTATTATCAAGTCTTAAATAAACAGGAGGCGTTGCTTATGGCAAGCGGAGTAATTATGCCGAAAGCCGGCATAACCGTAGAAGAATGTATTATTACCGAGTGGAAAAAGAAGGTAGGCGATGAAGTTAAAATCGGCGATATCCTTTTCACTTACGAAACCGATAAGGCGGCTTTTGAATGTGAATCAACTGCCGAGGGTGAACTGCTCGAAATTTTCTTTGAAAATGACGATGTAGTACCCGTTCTTATCAATGTTTGTGCTGTCGGTACAAAGGGCGAGGATGTAAGTGCATTGCGTCCTGACGGTGCAGCAGAAGCTCCCGCCGGAGAAGCTGTTGCAGAAGAAAAGAAAGAAGAAGTTAAGGAAGAAGTTAAAGAGGTACCTCAGGCAACTGTCAACGAAACCGGTGATATTGTTAAAATTTCACCGAGAGCAAAAACACTTGCAGACAAGAAAAATGTCGATGTGTCCAAGGTTACACCCACAGGTCCTCACGGAAGAATTATTGAGCGTGATGTTAGAGCTTATGAGCCCGTTGCAGAAGCAGAGGTTAAAGCTGCTCCTGTCTCGGAAGCTAAGGCTGAGACAGAAAATGAATACACCGATGTTAAGTTCTCCGGTATCAGAAAGTCAATTGCAAAGGCAATGACTACATCTCTTACAACTATTCCTCAGCTTACACACAATCATTCGTTTGATGCTACAAATATTATGGAATACAGAAAGAGCCTTAAAGCTAATGCAGAGGCACTTTCAATGCCGAATATTACACTCAACGATATTGTTTTGTTCGCAGTTTCAAGAACATTGAAGGATTTTGAAGATTTCAATGCAAATATTGTTGATGATAATATTATAAGAAAGTTTAAGAATGTAAACCTCGGTGTTGCAACCGATACACCCCGCGGACTTATGGTTCCCACAATATTCAATGCTCAGAATAAGTCACTTACCGAGATTTCAGCGGAAGCTAAGGGCTTGTTCGCAGAAGCCA
The DNA here is from genome assembly GCA_045642385.1 of Acutalibacteraceae bacterium. Classification (GTDB taxonomy): domain Bacteria; phylum Bacillota; class Clostridia; order Oscillospirales; family Acutalibacteraceae; genus RGIG2945. The sequence goes on along the minus strand of JAZUIT010000085.1, from coordinate 6,088 downwards.
AGGGCGGTGCTATTGACCCGGCAAAGCTTGCAGGTGCAACTTTCACAGTAACAAACCTCGGTTCATTAGGTGTTGAAAGCTTCACACCCGTTATCAATCCTCCCCAGGTAGCTATTTTGGGTGTATGCGGAATCAGCACAAGAGTTAAGGAAGTAAACGGTGAAATTAAAACATATCCTGCAATGGGACTTTCACTTACTTATGACCACAGGGTTATTGACGGTGCTCCTGCCGCAAGATTTATGCAGGCACTTGTTAAAAATCTTGAAAACTTTACATTACTTTTAGCGAAGGGATGATATTGTGAATAAATTTGATGTAATTGTAATCGGCGGAGGCCCCGGCGGATATTTAGCCGCTGAGCGTGCCGCACAGGGTGGTTTAAAAGCCGCTGTCATCGAAAAGAGAGCTTTGGGCGGTGTTTGCCTTAACGAAGGCTGCATACCCTCAAAAACATTTTTAAATTCTGCAAAAATGTATGAACACGCAGTACACGGTGATAAATACGGTGTTACAGCGGAAAATGTTAAGATTGACCATAAAAAGGTTGTTGCAAGAAAGAATAAGGTTGTTTCACAGCTTGTGGGCGGTATCGGTATGAAGCTTAAAGCTTTGAAGGTTACTGTTGTCAATGCAGAAGCAACAATTCTCGGAAAAACTGCCGACGGTTTTGAGGTAAAAGCCGGTGAGGAAAGTTATTTTGCCGATAAGCTTATTATTGCAACCGGTTCTGCTCCCGTTGTTCCGCCTATTCCCGGACTTCGTGAAAATCTTGAAGCTGGCTTTGTTATGACGAACCGTGAAATTCTCGATATGGAAGAATTGCCGAAAAAACTTGTAGTTATCGGCGGCGGTGTTATCGGACTTGAAATGGCTTCATATTTCAGAACAATCGGTGTTGAGGTTACGGTAATTGAAATGCTCAACAAGATTGCAGGTCCTACCGAAAAGGAAATTTCCGATATTCTTCTTAAAGAGTATAAGAAAATGGGTATTGACTTTAAGCTTTCCTGTAAGGTTACGGAAGTTAAATCCGATGCCGTTGTTTATGAAGAAGCAGGGGAGATTAAGTCTGTTCAGGCTGATAAGGTTCTTGTTTCAATCGGCAGACGCGCATCAACTCAGGGCTTAGGTCTTGAAAATATCGGTGTTTATACCGAAAGAGGTGCTGTTGTTACCGACAGCAAGATGAAGACAAACATTTCCGATGTATATGCTGTCGGTGATGTTAACGGAAAGTCTATGCTTGCTCATACAGCATACAGAGAAGCAGAGGTTGCAGTTAATAATATGTTAGGCAAAAAGGATATTATGAAATATTCTGCAATACCGGCTGTTATATATACAAATCCCGAGGTTGCATCTGTCGGTGAAACCGAGGAATCCGCTAAGGAAAAGGGCATTGATGCAAAAACCGTAAAGGTAACAATGAATATGTCCGGCAGATATATGGCAGAGGTCGAAGGCGGAAAGGGAATAGCAAAGCTTGTATATGATACAAAGAATGACCGCTTAATCGGTGTACATTTAATCGGTTCATATACATCCGAAATGATTTACGGTGCGGCAATGTTGCTTGAAACCGAATTGAGACTTGATGAAATCAAGAAAATCGTATTCCCGCATCCCACAGTAAGCGAAGTAATCAGAGAAGCATTATTTGAAATATAAGGAGTAATTATTATGCCAAAATCACTTTATGTTGACCCTAATGAGGTCAGAGCAGCAGGTAAAATCACATTTGAAGACATTCCCGTAAACACTTACAAAAAGACAATCGCACAGGAGAAGAAGAACTTTTCCAAGGATGATTTTGTAAGAATTTACCGTGATATTACAATTCTCCGTGAATTTGAAACTATGTTAAATCTTATCAAAACACAGAGCAATTATAACGGTATCGACACAACATATCCCGGTCCTGCACACCTTTCAATAGGTCAGGAAGCAGCCGCAGTCGGTGAAGCTTATCTTCTTGATAAGGATGACTTCATCTTCGGCAGCCACAGAAGCCACAGTGAAATTCTTTCAAAATCACTTTCCTGTATTCAGAAGCTTTCCGAACAGGAGCTTATGGATGTTATGGAAAACTTCCTCGGCGGTAAAACACTTCGTGCTGTTGAAAAATTCGGCAAGACCGATAATGTTAAAGAGCTTGCAATCAGATTTTTGATTTACGGTACACTTTCCGAAATTTTCGCAAGAGAAAACGGTTTCCACAAGGGTATGGGCGGCTCAATGCACGCATTCTTCCTGCCCTTCGGTGTTTATCCCAATAATGCTATCGTTGGCGGTTCTGCCGCAATCGCAACCGGTGCCGCACTTTATAAGAAATGCAATCAGAAAGACGGTATCGTCGTTTGTAATATGGGTGACGGTTCTTTGGGATGCGGACCTGTTTGGGAAGCTCTTAACTTCTCTGCTATGGATCAGCTTACAAAGCTCTGGGAAGAAGGCAAAAACAAGGGTATGCCCATCATCTTCAATGTATTCAATAACAGCTACGGTATGGGCGGTCAGACAAGAGGCGAAACAATGGCTTATGATATGTTAGCCCGTCTTGGCGCAGGTGTTACACCTTCACAGATGCACGCAGAAAGAGTTGACGGCTTCAATCCTCTTGCAGTTATTGATGCTTACAGACGCAAGAAAGAGCTTGTACTCAACGGTGACGGTCCTGTTCTTTTGGATGTTCTTACATACAGATTTTCAGGTCACTCAACCTCCGACCAGAATGCTTACAGAACTAAGGAAGAAATCGAAGCATGGCGTGAGGTTGACCCGATTATCACATACAGACAGAAGCTTGTTGATGCTAAGATTGAATCCGATACAGTATTTGATGATATTCTTGCCGAAACTCAGGAAAGAATGACAATGATTTGTAAGGCTGCATCCGATAAGGAAATTTCACCTTATGTTGATTTTGATAAGAATTATTATACAGTTGAAAAACTTATGTTCTCAAATGAAAAGGTTGCAAAGATGTCCGATGACGAGCCTTCAGTTTTAGGTCCTAAGGAATCCTGCTCAAGAGTTCAGCAGATTAAGGGTAAGAGCCGTTTCTATATGAAGGACGGTAAGCCTGTTACAAAGATTAAATTGTTCAATATCAGAGATGCTATCTTTGAGCCGATTATTGATAAATACTATGAGGACCCGACACTTATCGCTTACGGTGAAGATGTAAGAGATTGGGGCGGTGCATTCGCAGTTTACCGTGGACTTACAGATGTAATTCCTTATTCAAGACTTTTCAATTCACCCATTTCCGAAGCCGCTATTGTAGGTTCCGCTGTCGGTTACGGTATGTGCGGCGGTCGTTCAATCGTTGAGCTTATGTATGCTGACTTTATCGGTCGTGCAGGCGATGAAATTTTCAATCAGATGTCAAAATGGCAGGCAATGAGTGCCGGTATCTTAAAGATGCCCTTGATTTTGAGAGTTTCCGTCGGTTCAAAATACGGCGCACAGCATTCACAGGACTGGGTTGCACTTTGCGCTCATATCCCCGGACTTAAGGTTTGCTTCCCGGCAACTCCTTACGAAGCTAAGGGACTTATGCAGGCGGCACTTAACGGTACCGACCCCGTTGTATTCTTTGAAAGCCAGAGAATTTATGATAAGGGTGAAGAATTCCACGAGGGCGGAGTTCCCGAAGAACCCTATGAGATTGAAATGGGCGATGTAAACATCGTTAAGAAAGGTTCCGATATTACTATCCTTACAATCGGTGCTACTCTTTACAGAGCTATGGATGCCGCTAAGGAGCTTGAAGAAAAATACGGTATGTCTGCTGAGGTTATCAATCTTCACAGCCTTGTACCGCTCAACTATGAAAAGATTGTTGAATCCGTTAAGAAGACAGGTAAGGTTGTTCTTGCTTCCGATGCTTGTGCAAGAGGTTCATTCTTGAACGATGTTGCAAGAAATATTACCGAGCTTTGCTTCGATTATCTCGATGCACCGGCAACGGTTGTAGGTGCTCAGAACTGGATTACACCTCCTTTCGAGTTCGATAAGTATTTCTTCCCCCAGGCATCATGGATTTTGGATGCTATTAACGAAAAAATCGTACCTCTTAAAGATTATAAGCCGGTTACAAACTGCACAGAAGCAGAACAGTTAAGAAAAGCCAAGTTCGGAGTATAATCAATACATAAGACTTACGGGACTGTCACTTTTTGGGTGGCAGTCTTTTTTGGCGTTTAAGCTTTTTGTACAAAAAGTACTTGACATAGTTTACTAAAAATGGTAAAATGTATTCAAATATTTTAGAAAAGGATGAAGAAAATGAAAACCACAAAAAAACTCATCAGTGTGTTGCTGGCAATCCTTATGATTGTGTCAACATGCGTCGTTGCTTTTGCGGCAGACGACAAATTGACCGAACAGTTTTCAAATCACCAAACTGAATCGTTTATTGACAATTTCGATGGCAATGTGCTCGACACGAGCAAGTGGATTATCATGCGCCATAACTGGGGCGGTGCCACGGAGTGTAACGGCGGTGTTGTTGGTGAAAATGTATCTGTTTCCGACGGTAAGCTTCACCTTGAAGCTCACGGAGACTATTACACCGGCGATGTTCTTGGTGTAGGCAGGGACAGAAATGTACGCAGTAACGGTAAACGAGTAGGTGCAGGTATAGAAACTGTTGATTATTTTGCATCCGGCAGTTATGAGATTCGTGCAAAGGTTGCACCTGTTTTTGGTGCCTGTTCTGCAATCTGGACTTATGAGTATGAATACAATGATGCAACCGGACACGAAACAAATCATGAAATAGATATTGAAATTCCGGGCAGAACAGATTTAAATGTTACAACCTCGGGACATAACTTTAACTATGCACTTTGTAATGTATGGCAGGGTGTTAACGAAGGTGAATATAATTCAGCGCCTGTAAATACCGGTATAGACAATGCGGACGGTAAGTATCATACATACCGTTTTGACTGGCATACGAGTGGTACTCCGAGAGTTGAGTTTTATTTTGACGAAGTAAAAAAATATACGGCTACAAAAAATATTCCCACAAATGCAGGCAGACTTACGATAGGCGTATGGTTCCCGAAAGATTGGACAGGAACTCCCAACTTTGATACATCTTCATTTGATGTAGATTATGTAAAGATAACTCCGTATAACGAAGCAGGCGATAAACCGGCAAACGAAAACTGGCCCGCCGGTCAGCCTCATCTTTTAACTTTCTCCGGTGATTCCCCGACATTTACATCAAAAATAGTTACACCGGGTAAAACATACGGTGATGCAGATACAAGCGGCAACACATGGCCCGTTGATTACCGTGAGGGTTGTGAGTTTGACGGTTGGTACACAGCAAAAAAAGGCGGAACAAAGGTAACGCCCGATATGCTTGTACCGGTATCATCACCCGTACTCTATTCACGCTTTAAGGGCGGCGAAGATGACAGTGACTGTCACTTTGATACAGAAAACACAACCGGTGATTTAACCCCGATAAAGACGAATGTTTCCGGTACAACTGTGTTTAATGTAAACCACGACGGTATTAAGCCTAACCTTATCCTCCTTCATCCGCTTTCTGACAAGATTATGGAGGATACATATACAGAGGCGACCTGGCATACACCCGATTGGCTTTATCTTTCATTTATAACATTCGAGCGTGTTGCAAATAACGAAATTTTCACTATGCAGGGTACGCATAACAAACAAACATCTGAGGTTCATTTATATACATCAGAGTTTAAGCCTGCCGCTACTGATTATACAGCTACAACCTCTGCATGGGGTCGTGCGGATTTCACTTACGATCCCGCTACGGATGACGGCGGTTCTCTTGTATTGGAGCTTGTAAAAGGTTCGGCGGATAATACTTCTATACTTAATCCCAGAAAGTTCCTGCATTTCAATGCCTATGGTACGAAAACAAAAACTTTTTCACTTAATGAAGCGGAGGCAGCAAGCGTTACAAATGTAAGGCTTTGGGATTATGTTTGTGCATCAGGAAATAATACTTTTAACAATTTCTGTTATAGACTGAAAATTGAGGAAGGTAATAATGCAACGGCTTACTCACCGATGAGGAGAACATATACTG
>JAZUIT010000084.1:0-5330 GCA_045642385.1 Acutalibacteraceae bacterium | reverse complement strand
CAGAATCAATTTTCTTGTCACGTAGATTATATCAAGATATATCGAGGGGCAAAAAATTGATAGAAAAAATCATAAAATCAATTATCTGTTATTAATTTTTTCGATCTGTTCGTTTTTAACATTCTCCTTTTACTACCTTTTTAGCAATATCTTCCGTACATAATTTAACCTGCTCGTCTGATAATAACCCTTTTTTCATTAGTGATTTAAGAATGGCGTTTTGATAAATTAAATAAAAATCTGTGTTTGTTTTTTCTGAAATAAAGGGTGATTTATCACCGACATATATAAAATTTTTCCTTTTCCTCATTCAATCACCTCACAAATTTTTATGAATTTATACTTGTACAATATTACTTTCATCTACCAAAATCCTCCCGATTACGCTTTCGTCGAAGTTCTCTTTCGTAACATTCACAAGCTTTAAGCAAGTAATCTTCAGCTTCTTTAATCGAAGCATCGGGCTTTATATACTTGTTAAACTTTTCCGCAGAAAGCTTAAATACAGGCTTTTGGTTAGGCTTATCCGAAGATAGCATTTCTTCCATTTGCTCGTTTGTCAATGTACCTGAAACAAAATCTTTGTGAAGCTTGTTAGCTTGAGCATAAGAAGGTTTATGGTCTGTTTCTTCCATAACAGTTATCAAAGATTGTTGCGTTGATTTATCAAGATAGGATAATTCAACACCTACCGAAAAAGCAATTTCATTTTTATCCATCATTTCAAGCAGTTCGGGAATCAGTTTAGTCAAGCGGATATATCTCTGTATTTGTCTTGCACTATCATCAGCATTTTCAGCGATTTGTTCGTCTGTTCGTAACTTCGTGCCAAGTTGGCACGAAGTTAAATCAGTCCGTTCTCCTTGTCTTTTCAACGCCTCATATTTCATCTTGTACGCAAATGCTTTTTCGCTGGGTAAAATATGCTCACGGTGGAGGTTACTGTCAACAAGTAATATTGCGGCTTCATCTCTTGAAATTTCATATACCGTTGCAGGTAAAGTTTGTAATCCTAATTTCATCGCAGCGTGTAATCTTCTGTGTCCTGATATAACCTCATAAAAATTATCATCTTTTAATAATTTCAACGGTTCAAGTATTCCGTATTCTTTAATACTGTTGATTAGCTCCTGCATTTCATTGTCATCCTTTACTTTATACGGATGGTCTTTAAATGGATGAATTTTACGGGTTTCAATTTGTTCATTCTGTTTTATTTCCTTTTCAGGTTTAACAAATAATAAATCAAAATTGTCATCATTAATATTCATAATTTATCTCCCTTTACTTAAATTTCTTTCAATTTCTTTTTCGAGCCGTAGCTCTGTTTCAAACAATTTTTGTATATTATCGAATTTGTATTCAATTCGTTGCAGTCTTTTTTGTTGTATTCTTAATGGTGTGATTTTTGCTGAAACGGTTTTTGCATTTTCTTTAAGTAGTTTCTTTTCTTCGGGTTTTGCCCTGCGTATTTTGTTGCGTATTTTTTGTCTTTCTTCTTCGTATTGATTTATCTGTATTTCGGTGCTCTTTAAACTGTCATCAAGCTCTTGTACGGTCCTGATATTGTTGTCTTGTAAAAAGTGATAATCATTTACATACTGTTTTAAATTATTCATTTCCATTCTCATTGAGGGTGAAATCGGTGTGTATTTCAAATTGTCTTTTACTGCTTTTATTAAAGTAATCATTATGAGAAAAGTTACTGCTACAAGACATTCAATACCTGTGCCGTACCGTATATCTCTTTCAATTTCTCGGATAATTCTTTTTAACGGTGTAGTTGTTGGTTTTGGTATTACATTTGCTTTATAGTAAGCATAGAACTCAATCCAATCGGTAGATTTGTTGAAATAGTCGTTAAGATATTCGGCAGTAAATCCGATACTTGAAAGTCTTACAGCCCTTTGCCAATCGGGAGCTTTAACAGAAAGTCTTGTTTCATCAAATTCATATCCCAACCTTTTGAAATACATAATAAAATCACTTTTGTTTCTTGAGAGTTTCAATACTCTTTGAACATCTGCTTTTACTTGGTCACGGTTTGTGAGTTTACCGGATTTGTGTAACCAATAACTGTTTTTCTCACCGCCGTAAAATGATGAGTTTTCAAGTACGGATAATTCGTGTTCACGGCATATTTCATCTGAAATTTTGCGAAGCTCTAAATGGTCTCCGATTTTGTTTTTGAATTTTTCACCTGTTTTGAAAGATACACTGTTTGCAATAAAATGATTGTGTAGATGATTTTCTGTGTTTAAATGAGTAGTAACAATAACCTCATATTTATCTCCCCACATCCGTCTTGCTGTTTCAATTCCGATTTGATGACATTCTTCGGAAGTAACTTCACCCTCTGAAAAGCTTTGATAACCGTGATAAGCTAAATTGCCGCCGAGCTTGCCGTATTTCTTTTTGGTAGCCATCATACATTCGTAGGCTTTTTCGGTTACACAATTAATTCCTGTGACAAAAAGCTTTTTATCAGTTTTATCATCGTTTTCAACATAACGGAGAGCCGAATACAAATCATCATCAACATATTTTTCGGCTGTGGTTTTATCCGGGTTTTCAGCATAATCAACAGTTGCTTTGAGATTTGTTTTTACGGGCCAGAATCCTGTGGTTGCCATTCAATCACCTCCTTTCGTATCTGATTGACAGATTGTTTTTCCTCTCTGAAAAACTCATTGTGGATTTCATCAAATAAATGCAATGCAATATTTTTACTTTTACTGTCAAAAGGTAGATTGATTACTTCACAGAGTTTTTCATAGAAATCAAAAAAGGCACAGGGTAAAACTTCTTTCGGTTCATATCCCAATGCTCTTTTTCTCACATATTCACTTGTTGAAAGTCCGCACTTTTCTGCGATACTTTCAATTTTTTTCTTTTCTGCTTCACTCATTCGTGAAACAATTCTTACATCTTTGTTTTCGATATTTCTCATCCTTTCATATTTTTTAGGGGTCAGGGTGGATTGAAATCCCCCTGAATAGTAACTGTTGTTTACAGTTACTTCGGGACTTTGGCACACAAAGTCCCTGCTCGCTATGGTGTGAGACGGTATCTCATACCACTTCTTGTGTTACAGATAATTCTTTCATTTGGTGTTGGTTACTTTCTGACACACCACTTGAACCGAATAACCGTAACAATGGTTTTTTAAAAGTTTTGCTTACAGATTCAGCCATTTTGAAACCTCCTTTCATAATAAATTTCTCGGAAACATTTATGCCTCCATATATACCCCGACAGAAAAATTAAAAATGTTCCTGAAAATTTGATAAATTTTAAAATATTTTCAGGCATAAAAAACAGCCCTCCGAAAACTCAGAGAGCTGATAATGTGTCGCAGTATTCATATATCCAATTTTTAATTTTTTGATGCGATTTTATATATAGGTTACATATATAGAAAGCTCCCTGAAAATTCAGAGAGCTGAAATAAGATATTTAGTATTATTATATTTTTTTCAAAATCGTTTTGTTTATAGCTTTATACTTGTTTGATATATTACACTTCTTGAATCAAATCAGCAAATACTTCTGTTGAAGGTTTTCCTGATTTCTCATTAGCTTCGTGTAAGCCTTGTTTCATCATTTTATCAAAAGCAGCAGAATCCATTTCATCTCTTGCCAAAGGTTCAGACGGTATGGAGAGTGAAAAGGGAATACTCTTTGTTAAAATGATTTGCTTATACAGCATATTTATAAGAACAGAAGTGGGAACACCAAGCGTTTCAAGTATATTTTCAGCCTGAGCTTTAACATCAGGTTCTACTCTTGCGAGTACATTTGCAGTTTTAGTTGCCATAATATCATCTTCCTTTCAATAATATTACACACTATTGTATAACAAATAGCAATACAAATTTATAATTTCTATATATTACTTATTTAAATTTTCAATGTATGAGGGTATTTTTTCTCTAACTTTTGCCATTCTTTTGGTAACGGCACTATGATTTTTATATCCCAATTCTTTCGCTATTTCCGTTTGCGTTTTACCACGCATTTTTAAATAACAAATCATTTTGTCGGTATCGTCAAGAGTGTTGATAAAACCTATAAGCACTTTTTCAAAACCTTCGTCCGAAATATCCGTTATTTCATCTTCGGGAGATAAACCCATTAAGTTGTTTTCGGTAAGTTCTTCAAACGATAATAGATTATCAAACTTTCGTCTTAATCCGTATTGCTTACGCATAAAATCTATTTTCGGGTGATTTTCATTAACGCTGTTATTGAAATCCTCGTCAACCTGTGTCAGCTTTGATAAATCAGCCAATGCCGGAACTTGTTGAGCCAACATAACAACTTTTTCGTGTTCGTTATTTATAACATCTGCAACTTCACGAATAACAAACATAATTTCGTCATTTGTAAGCTTGTTTATAGATTTACCCAACTTTTTTGCGTAACCATTTAGTCCTATAAAAATCGGTTCTTGATAAGTGGAAAAGAAAAAATCATAACAGTTGATATTTTCATCGCCAATTTGAATGTTTGGATTTTCGTATAAGTCTGCAACTTCTTTTGCGATAATATTACTGTCTGCTTTCATAAGCACATTTAAGGGATAATCAGCAGTAAAATTCTTTGAACTTTGTTTTATTCCTAACTTTTCTAAATTATTATTCCAATATTCTTTAAATATTTTTTGTGTTCTTTTAAATATTTTAGATTTTTCAGGAGGCATATCAACGATTGAATCAGGGAAGTAACCCTCTGTAATGTCATTTTCCTTAAATGCTTTTACCATTTCTTCAATTTGTTCAGGTGTATAACCAATATCGTTATTTTTCATAGCTCAACCTCCGATCAAAACAAATGTTCTAAACGATTATATAACATAAGTTCAATTTTTGCAACATTAAATATATATTCATTATATTATTATGTCGAAAAGTCTTGATTTATATAGAAAAAATTGGTAAAATGTATATTGGTTTTTTGTAATATTATATAATATTGTTTTAAATTTAGTATTGTATTTTGGAGGTTTAATTTTATGGCAATGTTTGATGTAATTAAGTATGACGGAAATGGTAGGACACTTGTGTACAAATATCCCGGTGAAGATTTTAATACAAAATCGCAACTTGTTGTTCAGCAATCTCAGGAAGCAATATTTTTCAGCCGCGGTGAGTTGGCAGATTATTTTACTGAACCCGGTACTTATACACTCAATACAAAAAATATTCCGATTATCTGTAAACTTGTAAATCTCCCGTTTGGCAAAGAATCTCCATTCCATGCAACGGTGTTCTTCATTGACAAGACCGAAAGAATGAATATAAAGTGGGGCGTAGGAAAGTCGGATCGTA
>JAZUIT010000083.1:0-4235 GCA_045642385.1 Acutalibacteraceae bacterium | reverse complement strand
TTTTGCAGGGATATAATATATAACGAAAGAGGTTGATTTTATGAAAAACAATAAGTATGCAGGTACACAGACAGAAAAAAATCTTGAAGCCGCATTTGCAGGCGAATCACAGGCAAGAAACAAGTACACATATTTCGCTTCCAAGGCAAAAAAAGAAGGATTTGAACAGATTTCAGCCTTGTTTTTAAAGACAGCGGATAACGAAAAAGAACACGCAAAAATGTGGTTCAAGGAGTTAAACGGTATCGGCGATACAGCCGAAAACCTTGCCGCCGCCGCTGAGGGTGAAAATTTTGAATGGACAGATATGTACGAAGGCTTTGCAAAGACAGCAGAGGAAGAAGGCTTTACTGAGCTTGCGAAGAAATTCCGTCTTGTAGCCGCTATTGAAAAGCACCACGAGGAAAGATACCGTGCGTTGTTAAAGAATGTTGAAACAGCGGCAGTATTTGAAAAGAGCGAGGTTAAGGTTTGGGAATGCCGTAATTGCGGTCACATTGTTGTCGGTACAAAGGCTCCCGAAGTTTGCCCCACCTGTGCACATCCTCAGTCATATTTCGAAATTCATGCAGAGAATTATTGATTTAAGGTTGCCTTATAATATTTAAATAAAACAGGAAACGGATATGTATGCAATATACAAAAACCGTTTCCTGTTTTTTGTTTAGTTGAAGCCACTTCCTATATATAAATATTGTAATCCTTATGTTGACAATTTTGCTCAAAATAATTATAATATTTTTGAATATGGGGTGTTGTGACCTATTATGTTTGGGAATATAATCTTTCAACAATACAAATCGGAATTATATTTTTGAAGCTATGAAAATTTTGAAGGACAAAAATAATTTTTACGGGAAGGTTATTCAATATGAGTATTGCAAGTGTTTTCGGGCTTTTGTGCGGTATTTCTCTTTTCTTGTTCGGAATGAATTTGATGGGAAACGGACTGAAAAGAGTTGCAGGAAAAAGATTGGAAGTAATTTTATATAAACTTACAAGTAATCCTATTAAGGGTATTTTGCTCGGAACAGGAGTAACGGCAGTAATTCAAAGCTCTTCCGCAACATCCGTAATGGTTGTAGGTTTTGTAAATTCCGGTATGATGAAGGTTAAGCAGGCTATCGGAATTATAATGGGAGCCATAATCGGAACCAGTATTACAGGCTGGGTTATATGTCTGTCTGCTGTCAACGGAAACGGAATTTTTGAAATACTTTCAACGGATACAATTACTGCGGTGATGGCAATTGTGGGTATAGTGCTTTTGATGTTTACCAAGAAAGAAAAAAATCATCATATTGCATATATATTGTTAGGCTTTTCTGTTCTTATGTTCGGAATTTCTTTGATGACGGATGCGGTTTACCCACTGCGTGAAAGTGAAGCATTCATAAATATGCTTACAAGCTTTTCAAATCCTGTGGTGGGAATTTTGATAGGATTATTGTTCACCTGCGTGATTCAGAGTGCCTCTGCGGCGGTGGGTATTTTGCAGACCCTTGCAGTTACCGGTGCGGTGAGCTTTAATCTTGCTTTACCGGTTATAATGGGTATTGCCATTGGTGCGTCGGTTCCTGTTTTGCTGTCGGCTTTGGGCGCAAATGCAAGCGGAAAAAGAACGGCATTTATTTATCTGCTTGTCGATGCGTTGGGTGCATTAACCTTTGGGGTGATTTTTTACTCTGTAAATGCTTTTGCTCATTTCGGTTTTATGGACAACCCTATGAATATGATGAGTATAGCTTTATTGAATACTGTTTTCAGGGTGGTAATTGTATTGTTACTTTTCCCGTTTATCAATCTTTTGGAAAAGCTTGTAAATGCGATAATAAGGGAAAATGGAAAGAATATTGAAGAACTTCGTGATGCCGAACGGCTTGAAGAAAGATTCCTTGACCATCCGGCGTTGGCGATTGAACAGTCAAGAATTGCAATAAATTCCATGGTGGAGCTTGCGTGCAACAGTATAATCAGTGCTTTGGATTTGCTTGACAATTTTTCCCGGGAAGGTATGAAAAGGGTAGTTGACTTGGAATCAATTATTGATACCTATGAGGATAAGCTCGGCAGTTACATTGTGAAGATTATGAAAAATGAGCTTGATGATGAGCAGAATAAAATTGTCGGTATGTTTCTTCATTCGGTAAATGACTTTGAAAGATTGGGAGACCATGCAAAAAATATTGCGGAGTCGGCAGAGGAAATTAATGAAAAGAACATAATGTTTTCCGATGATGCTTTAAAGGAAATGTCTGTTCTTTCTGCCGCAATAAAAGAAATTGTTGAAAAAACAAAGGTTGCTTTTATTGACGATGATATAACCTCCGCATACAGAATTGCACCTTTGGAGGAACTTATTGACAACCTTTGCGATGAATACAAGGTTTATCATATAGAAAGAGTACATAACGGAGACTGCCGTTATAATAATAACTTCGTGTTTAATGACATACTGACCAATATTGAAAGAATAGGGGACCATTGTTCTAACTTGGGTATTGCAATAAGAATTAAGCACGGCGAGGTTAACGGTAAGCACGGTGACAGAACAAAGCAGGAAGTAGAAAAGGCTCATCATTTTGATGAATATTACAAGGAATATGTTGAAATGCTTTTAGAATAAAATTATTATTTTTAATTCAAAAAAATTTAATCTTTTTGTTTGCAATTAGACAAGATTTAAGGTATAATATAGAAGATATTAATATGAGTTGGTGTATTCGGAGGTTTATTGATGAAAAAAATTTTCTCAATTGTGATGGTGTTTGTATTATGTATCGGAACTGTTATTACAGTTAATGCAGCAGATTCAGGCAATTGCGGAGCAGGGGTAAAGTATTCCTATAATGTATCGCAAAAAACTCTTACAATAGGCGGTAAGGGTGCTGTTGATAATGATGTAAAATTCAGCCTCAGCGGTGATGTTACCAAGCTTGTTATAGGTAACAGTATTACCGCAATCGGAAGTAATGCATTTAAGGGCTTTGCAAAGCTTACTTCGGTTACTCTCGGTTCGGCTCTTACTTCCATAGGTATTTCTTCCTTTGAAAACTGTAAAGCACTTAAATCCGTAAAAATCCCTGCATCTGTAAAAGGTATAGAGGAGTACGCCTTTAAGGGCTGTACGGCTATGACATCCCTTTCCGTAAGCGATGCAAAGGCATATATCGACGAATACGCTTTTATGAATTGTACTGCTTTAAAGTCTGTCAATTTAGGTGCAAATGTTTACAGAATAGGCAGTATGGCTTTTCATAATACTGCTTTTTATAAAAATTCCGCAAACTGGAAAAATAATATGCTCTTTGCAAATTCCTACAAATACTTGTTAAAGGCAAATACGGCTGTCTCCGGTGCAATTAAAGTTCCTGCACCCACAAGGGTTATTGCAAAAGGTTCATTTAATTATTGCGATAAAATTACAAGCGTTAATTTGCCCGGCGGTTTGAAATTGGTTGACGATTTTGTTTTCCGTGCCTGTGAAAAATTGAAGTCAATCAATATTCCGAATACTGTTACCGGTATAGGTTGGAATGCTTTTGCCGGTTGCGTTGTGCTTACGAAAATGATTATTCCGTCAAGTGTAAAGATTATAAATGTTGATGCTTTTGAAAATTGCAGTAAGCTTGCAAAGGTTTCAATTTCAAATGAAAACTGTACAATATACAATTCTCAGAGAACTTTACCTTCAAATGCTGTTATTTACGGGTTTAAAAATTCTACTGCCGAAAAATATGCAGGTAAATACGCCAGAAAATTTGTAAATTTGAAAACCACCTGCATAGGTCATGAAAGTACAAAAACTACACCTGCCACACTGACAAAAGACGGAAGTTATTCGATAAAATGCTCTATCTGCAAAACAAATTCCACATCAAAAATTCTGAAAATCGGCACAGTCAGCTTGTCACAAAGTACATTTTCTTATGACGGTAAGGTGAAAACCCCCTCTGTTATTGTAAAAAACAGCAAGGGTGTGAATTTGATAAAAAACACTGCGTATAAAGTAACCTATCCCTCCGGCAGAAAAAATGTGGGTACATACAAGGTTACGGTTAAATTTATCGGTAAATATTCGGGCGAAAAAGTTCTTGCATTTAAAATTGTTCCAAAGGGTACGACTCTTACAAGTGTTGCCGCTGTCAAAGGCGGTTTTACTGCAAAATGGAACAAACAGGATGTCCAGACAGGCGGTTATCAGATTGAATATGCAACCGACAGTGCTTATAAAA
>JAZUIT010000082.1:0-1802 GCA_045642385.1 Acutalibacteraceae bacterium | reverse complement strand
AAACATATCAAAAAGTCCGGGTGAGTCGATATCAAGAAAGCCGAATGACAGCCAGAACATCTGGCAAGCCTCAAAGAAATCGGTGGGTTCCTTTCTCGGAATTGTTTCAAAGGCTTTACTGATTCTCTTTAAAACAACCGCATCTTCTTCACTTGCATTCTTTAACATTTCATCTGCTAAAGCTTTATATCTGTCACCGAAAATATCCAGTGCGTCAAGAGTCATTAAAAGACTGTCATAAAAAACATTCTTGTCATTGTGTATAACTCTGAAACGCTCAATTTTTTCCCTTAAACCACTTGTTCCTAACTTCAAAAGCATTGCAAAGTCCGGATTTGAATGACCGCTTCCGGCTCCCCAACAAGCCTTAAAATCAGTTAAAAGATTTTCTTTTTCCGTTCTTAAATCCTTAATTGCGAAATGTTTGTGGTAGGGATGGAATTTTACAAATAAATCATTAATTTCATCCTCTAATTCCGGATATTGTTTGATATGTTCATCTGCAATCTCTCGGTTTGCGTAAAAACCGTATCTGCAAAGATACATTGAAAAAGGATAATGACCTGCCGTTCCGGCAAACCAATCTTTTGTATTGATTTTAAGTTGTAAATTTTCTGCAACACACTTATGTGCGCATGCCGTTCTGTATGCATTATCATCAATAGGAGAATTGATAAATCCATAACCAAAAGGCTCAATTTCATAAATTTTCATAACATTACCTCCAAGTCAATTTATAATATACTTAATTATTTGTTATCAGTCAGGGATTTTTTAATAAACTCCTGATAGTCTGTATATGCCTTATCCCAATCGGAAAATTCCTGTTTTCCTCTTTTGTCGGGAAATTTGTATTTATAGACAAGATACTTTGCCAATAAATCGGTGGTTTTTAAGCACCCGTAATAATTTGTATGCCGTGAATTGTAATAATTTTCTGCAAAATCCATACCGATTTTTTCTATATAATCAAACATATTGAAAACATCATAGCCACGCTTGCTTATATAATCCGAAGTGTAATTTAATTTTACACGCCTTTCTTTGTCAATACCCTGAGGTGAATAAACAAACAGTACCTTCAATTTTTCTTTTGAACAATATTCAAGTAAATCATCAAGTGCCGTCATATATGTATCATCCGGACGGACTTTTTTCTTTGATGACGAATAATTAGAGCTGACATTTTTTATATTATTTAAAAATTCCGGATAAGTAGCCGCACCCTTGAAGCCGTCTAATTCCTGATGCCAGTCATTATCGTTAAGATTTGACCATCTTGTGTGAAATCTGTAAATCGGGAAAATAAATTCAAATTCGTCATATCCTTTAATTTTACAAATATCTTTAATTAGTTTTATCCTGTTGATGCTTGTAACGGGCATATAATCAATGGCAAAATGCAGCTCCGATTCAGAACAGTTATATCCCACGACATTCATATTTATAAGATATAATGCGTTGGGTTGAGTTTTTCTTGCTTCGGCGATAAAATGCTTAACCATATGTATTGTTTGACCTGAACTTGTAAAAGGATAAACCGTTATACCGTAATTGTGCCATGCAAGTGGTGCATTCCAATAAGCATACGCAGAGCTTGACCCGACATATACCGCATCAAGAGAGTTTTCTCTTTCGCAGTAAAATCCGTGTATCCATTGGTAATTTCTGTAATCCTCCGTACTGTTCAATACTTTTGAAGAACCTAAAAATACGGCAACAAAAAGCGAAATAAAAACAATACTTTTAATTACAGATTTTATAACTTTAATCATTTAAGCAAACTCCGTTTTAATTTACCG
>JAZUIT010000081.1:0-6912 GCA_045642385.1 Acutalibacteraceae bacterium | reverse complement strand
CAAGCAGGATGATATCGTAAACGATGAAATCTTTACTCTTTGTAAAGGTGAAATTAAATCAGCCCTTTCATTCTGCGACAGCAGATTTCATCACAAAGTGATTTCATCAACAAAGTTGATTTATTCAGCTAACGGCTGATTTATTTGAAGGCAGTCTTACGACTGCCTTCATGGTGGAGATGGCGGTAATCGAAACCGCGTCCGAAAATCTATTCACACAACTTTCTACGAGTGTAGCCTATCATTTAAAATTCCCGTCAAAGTACGCCGAAAGGCAGGCTTACTTATCAGGTAGCCTTATAAAATCATGACCGGGTACAAGGCTCTCCCCGATTCACGTTCACTGCTAATCGACACCGTTATCCGTGCCGCAGTACTCACGGACACGATGGTTGCTTAATTAAGCAACTTGTAATTGTAAATCTTTGTCGTTTATTTCTAAACATTGTGGTTTTTATAGCGGGACCACACCGCTACTCGCTTATCATGTTTCAAAATCCCCGTCGAAATCCTTTCATCCCCATTTATCTGTTTCAGGTCATTTCTGATTATTCGTTGTGAGGTGAAAAATGAGGGATTTTTTCGTCAGATAAAACAAAAACCGCAGTTAATACTTTGTGTATTGACGAGGATTTTTGTAAAATATGGCGGAAATAATACCCACTTTTCGACCACAGCGGATAATTAGAATTGACCTTTCATCGAACGTTCAATATTTCTGTCGGCATCACGCTTTGCGGCGACCTCTCGTTTATCGTAAAGCTTTTTACCTTTACAAAGTCCGACTTCAACCTTTGCTCTGCCTTTTTTGAAATATATACTAAGCGGAATTAATGTTAATCCCTGTTGTTTGGTAACACCCAAAAGGCGGCGAATTTCTTTTTTGTGCATAAGTAACTTTTTAACACGCATAGGGTTGCGGTTAAAAATATTACCTTGCTCATAAGGACTTATGTGCATACCGTTTACAAAAATTTCGCCGTTATCAATATTGCACCACGAATCTTTCAGGTTAACCTTACCCTGACGGATAGATTTTACCTCCGTACCGAAAAGTTCTATCCCTGCTTCCATGGTTTCCAAAACAAAATAGTCATGAAACGCCTTTTTATTACGGGCGACAGTTGTATTTTCTTTTTCGCTCACAGCGTTTCACCTCGCAAATTAAGGCAATACTGCACAGTCAAGGTGTGCGGATTGCGTAGTAAGATTTTTCGCCAGATTGTCTGAAAATTTTGCAGACATACCGGCGTATTTCAAGAAATTTTCAGGCAAGGCGTACACCTCTGATTGTGCGGTGTTGCCTTATACTATATTCGGGTCGAACATCAGTCGGTAGTTTTTTGCTCTGACTTCATTAACGAAATCTCTGATATTATTGACAGGATTCATAAAAACCATACCGCTTGTTGCGACACAATTTTTACCGTTGTCCTCATATTTATGACAATCCGAACCGGATGTAAAAACAAAATCATTTCTTTCGGTTGCAATTTTCAATCCCAATTCATAAGCCTTATTATTTCTTGAATTTTGTCCCGAATGGCCGTTAAAAACCTCTATGCCGTCCACAAAGTCAAGATAATCCCTCGTAATAACAGAACGATAAGGGTGTGCCTGAATAAAAAGCAAATCGTTTTCCTTTGCAAGCTTTGAAATTTCGGGAATTGTTTTAGTTACAAATTCATTTTTATACACAAATTCCTCATCAAAACCGTAAAGGAGATAATCGTTTGAATGGTCGTTTACACGAACCTCCATACCCAAAAATACTTTCAGCCCGATTTTATTTCCCTCATCAACAGCTTCTCTGTAACCTCTGAGAAAGACCTCAGCAATATCCTCTTTTGGCGAACTTTCAGTGAGTCCGGCTACTTTTATAGTGGTTGATGACATATGGTCGGTGATGATTATTGCATCATATCCCAATCTTTTATAATTATTTACTGTTTCACGGGCAGGAATTTTTCCGCACCTGCTGGTTTCGGAAGTATGAATATGGCTGTCTATAATCTGCATTTTTAATGCTCCTTAAATTAACTGTCTGCCTGACATTGCTCTGTGCAGGGTTTCTTCGTCCGCATATTCCAAATCCGCACCCACAGGCATACCGTATGCAAGTCTTGTGGTTTTTATGTCAAAGGGTTTAAGAAGCCGTGAAATATACATGGCTGTTGCTTCGCCTTCGACTGTGGGATTGGTAGCTAAAATTACTTCCTTAATTTTACCGTCATTCATCCGTGCAAGTAATTCTTTTATAGTCAGCTCGTCAGGTCCCACACCGTTCATAGGTGAAATTGCCCCGTGCAACACATGATACAAGCCGCGGTATTCCCTTGTGCGTTCAAATGCGACAACATCACGGACATCCTCTACAACGCACACCACAGAATTATCCCTTGCCGGATTTTCACAAATGTGGCACAACTCATGCTCACACAAGTTTGCACATACCTTGCAGTGATGGATTTTTGTGTGTGCGGAAGTTATTGCATCCGTAAAATCTTTCACTTCATCCTCGCTCATATTAAGAACATAAAATGCCATCCTCTGTGCGGATTTTCTGCCCACACCGGGGATTTTTGCAAACTGCTCAATAAGCTTTTGAAGCGGTACTAACTGATATGCCATAATTACAGATTAAGACCGGGGATATTAAGTCCGCCCTGAGCCTTATTCATAGCCTGTTCCATAGCATCATCAGCCTTGCGGATAGCTTCGTTTACAGCGGCAATAATTAAATCTTCAAGCATTTCCGGCTCTTCGGGGTCGATAACCTCAGGCTTGATATTAACAGCCTTTAATTCATGGGCACCGCTTAAAACAACCTCAACTGCGTTTCCGCCTGCGGATGCTGTATAATCGGTTGCTTCAACCTCATCCTTTAAGCGTTCCATTTCCTCCTGCATCTCCTGGATTTTTTTCATCATATTTCCTCTGCCGCCATCGGCACCGGGTATTCTTGCTTTCATCGGTTTATTCCTCCATATCATTGATTTTATTCATTAAACCTTCTAATGGGTCTACTTTTTTCTTTTGCTCACCGGGTACATTGTCATTTTTATAAATTCCCAATTTATACTTGACACCTGCCGTACGCATAACAGCTTCATTCAAAGCATCATAATGGGACTTTATCCTGATAAACTGACCGAAAACCGGATTTATTGCTTTAATAAGAAGATTATTTCCACGCAGATACGCACTCGAATCATTGAGAAATCCCACAAGCGGTTTATCAAGGTCATTTAATACGGATATTACCTCAGGCCATTTATCAAAAATTACATCCGCTGTCGACCCCGTATTTTCCTGCGGTTCATCAGCTTTTTCAGGTTCTTTTTCTATGACGGGCTTTTGTTCCTGCTTTGTTTCCTGCTCCGGTTGTTCCTTCATAACAGGCTTATAATTTGCAAGTCCGGATTTTACGGCAGCTTCAAGCTCCGATATTCTCGCCAAAAGTGCATCAACCGAGCCGTCAAGATTTTCGGAGCAAAGCTTTACCAAAGCCATTTCCATTTCAATTCTGCGGTTTACACCTTTTTTAAGCTCAGCAACCGTATTGCCCAATACAGTCAGAATATATAAAATTCTTTCTAATTTATACTTAACGGATATTTCCGCCAGCTCGTTTAATTCATTTTGTGTGCAGACAATAAGCTCTTTATAGTTCTTTACGGTTTTTACTATCATTAAATCCCTGTAATGATTTATAAGCTCACTGCATAACCTTTCCATATCGCAGGAATTATTATGCAGGAAATCCAAAACCTCCAAAGCGGCGGCACAGTTTTTATCCGCAATATATCCCGAAAGCTTAAAAAGATATTCCCTGTTTGCAAGTCCGACACTTTTTGATACGGTTTCGACATTAACCTTTTTTGACTCACCTGTACACTGGTCAAGTATGGAAAGTGCATCACGCAAACCGCCATCCGCAATTCTTGCGATTAAAACACCGGCTTCGCTGTCAAGCTCTATCCCCTCCTGTGAGGAAACATATTCAAGCCTTGCTGAAATATCCTCCGGTGTAATTCTTTTGAAATCAAATCTCTGACACCGTGAAAGTATAGTGGCAGGAAGCTTATGAACCTCCGTCGTTGCAAGGATAAACACAACATGTGAGGGAGGCTCTTCCAGGGTTTTAAGAAGTGCATTAAAGGCACTTATGGACAACATATGGACCTCGTCTATAATATACACACGGTACTTACAGGCGGCAGGTGTAAAATTTGCTTCATCACGCAAATCTCTGATATTATCAACACCGTTATTTGATGCGGCATCTATTTCGATAACATCTAAAATTGAACCGTCATCAATTCCACGGCATATTTCGCATTGATTACATGGACTTCCGTCAACGGGATTAAGGCAGTTTACAGCCTTGGCAAGTATTTTTGCGCAGGAGGTTTTACCCGTACCGCGTGAGCCTGTAAACAAATAGGCATGGGACAGACGATTCTCTTTTAATTCATTTGTAAGAGTTGCAGTAATATGGTTCTGACCCACAACATCGGAAAATGTCTGCGGTCGCCACTTACGGTATAAAACCTGATACAAATCTATCCCTCCCTGAAATTAATATACCATTTCCAAAAATTCCTTTGATACCCAGCCGTATTGCTGTACGCCGTCAACATCGCAGGTAATTTCTATATATTCTTCCGTTTCTCCGCCCCAAGCCGAAACAAGCGTGCCTGTCGGTATGCTTCCTATAACATCAGGCATAGGATGAGTCGGAGTTATCTCAACTGAGCCGTAAAGCTCCGCCTCGCCGTTTGGAGTATTCTGCGAAATCATATAAAAAACTGCGCCGTATATTTCTTCAAGCAAATTAATATCAACCCAGCCTCTGCATTCACGATCATTTAAACATTCAACTTCAATTAAGCCTGCCGATATTTCACTTACAGCTTTCAATACTGTTCCCGACTGTAAAGATGCTGTTACTCTGCTCTTTTCTGTTGGCTCATCAAACATATCTATACTGTCTGTTTGATAGCTGACTTTGTAAAATCCGGAAGCGCTGCTGTTACTGCCGGAATTCAAAGCAGAATTATTGAAGTCTGTTCTGTCATTCTCCGTTTTACCTGACTCATTTGTTTCGGCAACAGTAGTTTTCTTTGAATAATCCGGAGAAAGGGTTTCGGGTTGATTTTTGAAGATTTTCTCTCCGAATATTAACAATACAACCGCAAGTACAACTAAAATACCGACAACAATTCCCACTATTGATCGATTCATAGTAAATTCTCCTATAAAACAAGCTTTGACTTCATTATGTAACGTGCAGGCGGACTGCGGCGCACAGTGTGATCCGCTTAATGCTGCTCGGTTCCCCGTCTGACATGGTTCACGGTACTCCGTCGCACAGGACCCACACGCTACATAACAAAGTCAAAGCCTTGCTACTACTCGGATATTATACTATAAATTATGAAATATTGCAAGAGTTATTTAAAAATCATTTAATTTTTCTTAACTATTCCTGACTTTTTTTATCACTGAATTTTACTACAATGTAATCACCGATACATTGTACACTTCCGTAATCGGGATAATCAGCCATATTCCTGAAATCGGTTGTTTCCATAATTTTGTCAATTTCTTCATCTGTTGCATAATCTGCATCAAAGCCTAAGTAATACTCCATAAAAGCTTCTCTCGAATTAAAAAAGTTAATTAAAGATGACAGGGAATACAATCCATTAAATTCCGGTGAAAAATTATCGTACATTTCCGGAGCTTCACCAAAATATTGTTCACCGATTATGGCAACCTTTTTCTCGGAATTATAACCGGGAGTTTGTTTAATTTGCGTTACTATTTGTGTGCACTCAGAGAAAGCATTATTGTACTCAAGCTCTGCACAAAGATAAACCTTATTTGCACTGTAAATATTACAAATCACAATTACTGCCAATGCTATTGACATTACATTCTTGATACAAATATCAAATTTTGTATTTTTCATTTGTGTGCTTAACAAAACAATTGCCAATATGTAAAACGATATAAAGCTATATCCCGTTATTGATGTAACACCTGTTCCCAAAACAACATTTATACCGGTAATACTAAGCGGAAATACGCCCAATAAGAATAAAAGCAATAATTTTTCCCACAGTTTTTTCTTTGTTTTTATAATCCAGCAAACTAAAACAATAACAATAGATACAAAACACACCAAATGCAATACCTTTGATAATGTATAAGGAATCAATCCGGCAAAATTATCGGCAAGTATTTGTGCAAATAATTGATAACCTTCAAAAAGTTTTACATAAATAGGTCTTGATATATTTTTTAAATTTTGAGTATAATATTCATTTACCGCAACATGGGACAGCTTTATTACAAGCAGATTGACAACATAATAAACTCCACCTGAAAGCACAAGCAAAACAAATCGCTTTATTCCGCCAATAAGACATTCTTTAAAAGTCGCATCGGAAAGTATTTTTTGAATATACTGAATTATTACAAGTCCGACAGCTATAAAGAAAAACCCCTGATAAATACCTAACGAAAAAGCGAAACACAAAACTGCAAAAATGTAATACAAAATTTTGTTTTTGCTGAGGAAAACTACTCCCAAAGCACAAAGAAAAATTGCTGTTGCGTAGGCTGTGCTTGTAAACATAAACAGAAAAATATCAGTAAGCGAAGGAAAAACAATAATTAATGCACCCAAAAATCCCTGCAAAATTTTCTGTTCAATATCAAAAATTTTGCAAATAAGACACACCGTCACAGCTAAAATTGCCACTGACATAATTCCATACAGCCATTGCATGGAAAAATCCGGGAAAATATATGACAACAATTCCAAAGCCCATCTTCCGGAGCTTATGGTTTCTCCTTTTTCAAAGAGATATGTAACTTCATCATGAACCAGTAATTTATTTG
>JAZUIT010000080.1:0-9274 GCA_045642385.1 Acutalibacteraceae bacterium | reverse complement strand
CATTCCGACAACCGCTTCCTTAGCTTCCCAATAGCTCTGGCAGTCCTTTTCGTCTATATCGTCATATTCAGGAAGTGTGTTCATATATTTGTCAAGCTCAGAAAAAATCCCGTTTTCAATTTTTTTACCGTTTTCACAGGCTTTATCACGGTTTTCAAAGGTTACGGCAACCCTTTCGGTTATTTCGGAAGCATATTCGCAGTAATCGTTTTTCTGTGCGGTATAAATTTCATTCAGCACATTATCATCCGCAACAATTATACCGTAACAGGAGGGCGTAATCATCGCCATTTTTGTATCAATAGGAAATCTGCCGAGGTCTTTTGTTTTGTAGGTTTTTGAATTAATAACAATTTCTTTGCCCGGTTCCC
This sequence comes from Acutalibacteraceae bacterium, assembly GCA_045642385.1. Lineage (GTDB taxonomy): Bacteria > Bacillota > Clostridia > Oscillospirales > Acutalibacteraceae > RGIG2945. The sequence continues at coordinate 8,903 of JAZUIT010000080.1, read as the reverse complement.
TTGTTTCACCCAAAGTTCTTGATGTAACACTTATCGAAACCTCGTCAGGCTGTAAATTCAATGTATTACCTGTCAAATCCGTGTAGGTTTGTTCCGTGATAAAAACAGCATTTGCAAGCTTCGTAAGGTCGTAATTGCTTTTGTCGGTTATGAAATTTTTACCGTCAAATAGATATGCCACTTCAAGATATTTCTGCTTTTCAATAGTTTTTACGGGAATATTGCATTTTTCCGAACTGCTTTTAACTGCATTTTCCAATACATCAGAGGAAATATTATGAACGGTTTTCTCCTCTGTTTCATAGTTGCAGGTGAGGTACATATCCTGCGGATAATTATCGTCAAGTGTGTCCTGCATACCGCTGTAAAGGCTGACGGATGCGGAAATCATAATAAGCACTCCGGTGGATAAAATACAGATTGAAGCAAGACCCACCGCATTTTGTTTCATACGGTACAAAAGTCCCGAAACAGAGGGAAGATGTTTTTTGTTGTAATAATATTTTTTGTTCTTTTTCAGCATTTTCAGCACAAAAATACTGCCTGCGGTGAACAGAAAATATGTGCCGATAATAACAAGGAAAACCGCAACAAACAACAGAAGAATTGCCGCAACGGGACTTTTAACAAATATGGAAATTCCGTAACCGCCCAAAAGTGCAAGTAATCCAATGACAAAAATAAACTTTTTAACTTTGGGTTCTTTTTCGCCCGTATGCTCACTTTTTAAAAGCTCAACCGGTTTCATTTTTGCAATGTTAATTCTGTTGAATAAAAATGCAAAAAGATAAATAATTACAAAAAATATTGCAGGGGGAATAATTGTTTTCGGTGTGATAAAATCAAAGCCGAAAATTATATCAGTTTTGAAAATATTACAGATTAAAAGGGAACATATTTTATAAAAAAGTATTCCGAAGCCGCAACCTGCAACAATGGAAATGCCGCCGCTTATTGCGTTTTCCCAAAACATAATTTTACCGATGTGCCGCTTTTCCATACCGAGAACATTATAAAGCCCGTATTCTCTTTTTCTCTGCCGCATAAGAAAACTGTTCGTGTAGAAAATCAGAATTACGGATAACAGAGAAATTACAGCAGTACCGATTGACATAAATGTGGGCATATAATCCCCACCGGGAATTGATTTTATACGCTCGTCACTTTTCAGCGTAAAAACAATATAAAGGCAGGCAAGCAACCCTGTACCCGTCAACATTTGAGGTACATAAAACCGATAATTTTTTCGGATATTACCAAGTGCCGTATTCAGATAGAAACCGGATTTCATTTTCTCTCACCTCCGGTACGAAGCAGGGTGAGAGTGTCGGAAATTTTCCTGTAAAGTTCATCATTTGTGCAGTCACCACGGTAAATCTGATGGAAAATTACGCCGTCACGGATGAACAATATACGGTTTGCGTGGGATGCCGCATCTGTGGAGTGAGTAACCATAAGAATGGTTTGTCCCATCTTATTGACCTTTTCAAATACACGGAGTAAATCGCCGGACGAAGCGGAGTCCAAAGCACCGGTAGGCTCGTCAGCAAGTATCAGCTTAGGTTCGGTAATCAAAGCACGGGCAACTGCCACACGCTGTTTCTGTCCGCCCGATATTTCATAGGGATATTTTTTCAGAAGCCCTTCAATTCCCAAAGCCTGTGCAATGGGCAAAAGCCGTTTTTCCAACTCGTTTACTGCCGTACCGCCTAATACTAAGGGTAACAGAATGTTGTCCGTTACATTCAGGGTATCAAGGAGATTAAATTCCTGAAATACAAAGCCTAAATGCTCACGGCGAAATGTTGCAAGTTCCTTTTCTCTTACATCGGAAAGCACCATTCCGTCAAGAGTAATTTTGCCGGATGTGGGTTTGTCAAGAGCCGCAAGAATGTTTAAAAGTGTGGTTTTACCGCTTCCGGATTCACCCATAATCGCCACATATTCTCCGCTTTCAACGGAAAAAGAAACATTTTTCAGTGCCTCAACAGGTGTACCGCCGAAACGGGTTGTGTAGGTCTTTTTTAAATTTTCTACCTTTAATATTGACATAAGATTGCCTCCTTTGTTTTTTCGTAAATATTATAGATTTTTTCGGGCAATCTCACCATTGATTTACATTACATCAAAGTGACATTTTTGTCATTATAGCTTTTCATAAAATTAATTAAAAATCCGAACCATTCTCCAATTTGGAAAATGTGGTTCGGATTATTCGTGTATGGTGGACGTTAACGGACTTGAACCGCTGACCCTTCGCACGTCAAGCGAATGCTCTACCAGCTGAGCTAAACGTCCTTAAACTTGCAAGAAGTATTATACAATATCTCTTGCAAAAAATCAAGTGCTTTTTAAGAATTTTCCCGTCTGGCAGTTTTTCCTGCCGGTTTTTCGGTAATGTCACCGGCTTTCAAGAGAGCAGTTTTGGTGATAATAGGTCCGATAAGCTCATAAACCAGTACACCGAAAAGTATAACAAATCTTACGGTTGCGCCTATTTCGGTATTCCCGAAAACATCATCTGCGGTAACTGTACTTACCATTCCCAAAGCAACACCCGCCTGCGGAAACAGGGTATAACCTAAATATTTAGAAATATTCCTATCACATTTAGTTATTCGTGAACTGATACCTGCGCCGCAATACTTACCGATAGAACGGAAGATTATATAAACCAGTCCCACAATAACAAAAACCGGCTTCGTAAATATCGAAAGGTCAAGACTTGCACCGCTGACAACAAAGAAAAGAACGAACAAAGGTTTTGTCCAGCCCTCAATTCTTTCCATCATTTCTTCTGATGTTTTGCACACATTACAGAAAACTGTACCGAACATCATACAGGTGAGCAGGGGAGAAAAGCTGATTGTGATTTTGCCGATGTTGAAGCTCAACTGAGCAATGACAACTGTTAAAAAAATAAATGCAATAATCAAAGTCAATCTGTTGGAACGGGAGTGGAAAAGCTTTTCCGTAAATGAAAGTGCAAAACCTGCAATTGCTCCTAAAATTATAGAAAGCAAGATTTCAAAAACAGGCTCAACTGCTATGGAAATAACATCAACACTGCCGCCGTAAAGAGCCTTTGCAATTCCGAAAGAAATTGCAAAAACCACGAGGCAGACAGCATCATCCAGAGCAACAATCTGCAACAGTAAATCCGTAAGTCTGCCCTTAGCCTTGTACTGTCTGACAACCATTAATGTTGCGGCAGGTGCAGTGGCAGAAGCAATTGCACCCAAAATTATACAGGCGGTAACAGGCAGGTAATCCTTACCGGTAGCTTTAATGATAACAAAATGAGTAATTATAAGGGCAATATCCGCAAAAATTGTTGCCGTGACACCCTCAAAAATACCTATAATAACCGAGGCTTTACCTGTTTTTTTAAGCTCAGATAATCTGAACTCATTACCGATATCAAAGGCAATAAATCCCAAAGCAACATTTGAAATAATGGTAAAGGCTTTGGTGGGGGCGATAGTTTCGTTAAAGCCCAGGGAATAACCGGAAACAACAATACTGCCTAAACAGAATGTACCTACAATCACTCCGCCGATTAAATAGGAAGTAACATCCGGAAGTTTAAAGTATTTTAAAATTCTCGTCATCATTAATCCTACAAACAGGCTTAATGCAACACACAGTAAATTTTGCTCAATGCTCAAATTTTATCATCTCCAAGTGAAAATTATACCACTCGGAGATGAAACAGTCAACAAATTAGTATTTAATTTTATGTGTTATTCAGAAATGGTCTAATAGCTATTGGCATTATTATGACTTTTTACTGACCATTTGTCTTTCAACAAGCTGAGCGAAATAGCCCTTCTTTTCAATAAGCTCATCAAAGCTTCCGTCCTCGCAGATAACACCGTCTTTAAGGAGTATAATTCTGTCACATTGTTTAATTGTGGAAAGTCTGTGGGCAATAACGATTCTTGTGCATTTCATTTTGTCCATAGCTTCGGAAACTTTTTTCTGAGTAATATTGTCGAGGGCGCTTGTTGCTTCATCAAGGAATAAAACCTTCGGTTTGGGAGCAACGGCTCTCGCTATCATAATTCTTTGTCTCTGACCGCCGGAAATACCGCCTGAACCTTCCTGAATAATGGTATTCATACCCATGGGCATTGCTCTGATGTCATCGGCAATACCCGCAATTTCTGCGGCTTCCCAGGCATCGTCTAATGTAAGCCATGGGGCGGAAACGGTAATATTGGAGAAAATATCACCCCACATCAGTTTACCGCCCTGCATAACAACGCCGATATTTCTGCGCAGGGATTTTTTGTCCAGCTTTTCAATATTTTTACCGTCATAGTAAATGGCACCTTTTTTCGGCTCCTCAAAACCTAACAGTAAACGCATCAGAGTGGATTTACCGCAACCGGATTCACCTACAATTGCAACATACTGACCCGGCTTTATTTTAAGTGAGATATCCTTTAAAACAAGAGTATCCGTATCGGGGTATCCGAATGAAATATGGTTAATCTCAATACCGCCGCGAAGTCTTGTAACCACTTCTTTGCTTTCGCTGATTTCCGGCTCGGCATCCATTATGGGTTTGATTATCTGCAAAACCGGTTTAATTGTGGCAAAGGTCTGCGCTATTGTAGCCAGTGCGGTAAAGGCGGCTGTTATATAGGCATAAGCTGTTGTGAAACTGTAAAAATCCGCAACCGTTACTTTATTTTGAACAGCAGTAAAATATAACACAACAGTACCGATAACACCCACTGCGGACGAAATAACTGTGCCGTATTTTACAATAAACGGGGGATTATAAGCCTTGTCGGATTCTTTTGCATATTGTCTTCCCCAACGGGCAAAGGCCCTTTTTTCCGCACCGCAGAGTTTGATTTTCTGCACACCTGTTATAGTTGAATATACTGCACCTTTTTCTTTCGATGTTTCTTCCATCAATTGTCTTGAATCTTCAATGCTTGCAAATATGGTTATCATTTGAACTATGAGAGTTACTATCATAATAATAATTGCAGGAAGCACAAGGGAGGGTGCAAATCGGAAAATCTGGAAAATATATACAAGGGAGAAAAGACCTGTCAAAGCGGTTGAAAAAACCGTACTTGTAATAGCGTTGCAAAGGCTGTTCATATATTGAATATGCTGGTTTAATTCACCTGCCGTATATTTTCTGAAAAATCCTGCCGGCATGGCAAACAGTCGCATAACCGTAGCCGATTGAACAAATAAATCCAGCTTTGTATTGATTTTGGCAAGTAACAAAGCCTTAACACCATTGATTAACTGTACCGCTACGGTTTGGCAAACCATAAAAATTATGATTCCCAACAGAAGCTTAACACTGCCGTATAATGTAACCTGAGAGAATAAAATATTTGTAAGCTTCGGAGTAATAAGTCCCAGTAAGGTTATCACCGCCGCAGTAATCACATACCAGAAAATATCCGAAAAATCAAGGCAGTTACGCATAAAAATAAATAAATCCTTGATTGTGATTTTACGCAAGGGGAGAGGACGGTAAAAAACCACAGCCTCTGCGTCTATTGTATCGGCGTTTTTAGAGGTAACTTTAACAAATTTACCGCCGTTAGGGTCACGGTAAACATATCCGCCCATTTTGCCGGGAATAAGTGCCACAACATTGCCGGAGTCTTTGAATGTACCAAGCATTGCGCCGACGGCATTTTTATGCCACCCTTTTTGAAGCTTTACGGTTCTTCTTGTAAAACCGCAGGGTTGAAAAACAAAATCAAGCTGAGCGTTAATATCCTTAATTTTTTCCGGAATTTGAGTTTGCTTAATTCTGTAATACTTGCAAATATCTTCAAGAGCAGTTTTTGCGGCATAGCTGTTGTCCTGCCATTGCTGTTGGATTTTATGTCCTACGACAGAACCGACAATTTCAAGATAAGCCTCGTTCAAAGCTTCGTCATCTTTTAAAGCGGAATAAGAAATCTGATTTTCAAACCAACTCATATTAATTCATCCTCCTTATTCATTTGATACAAGGCTCGTATAAACGCCGCCAAGCTCGTAAAGATAATCGTGAGTACCGCGTTCCACAACCTTACCCTTGTCAAGAACGATAATCTCATCGCAATCTCTGATGGTGGATAATCTGTGGGCAATAATAACGCAGGTGATACCTCTTTCGGTAATTCTGTTTACAACATCAAATTCGGTTTTAGCGTCCAAAGCACTTGTAGCCTCGTCCATAATAAGGATTGTCGGTTCCTGAGCCAAGGCACGGGCAATTTCAATACGCTGACGCTGACCGCCCGAAAAATCCTTACCGTTTTCAAGAACCTTTTGATTGTAACCGCCCTCACGAAGTGTTATATCCTCGTGAATACAGGCATCACGGGCTGCTAAAACCATTTCAAAATCTTCGATTGAAGAGTTCCACATTTTTATGTTGTCGGAAATACTGTCGTCAAACATAATAATATCCTGGTCAACAACGGAAACGGAACCGGTGAAAACCTCGTGACTTATTTCTGAAATATGTTTTCCGTCATAAAGAATTTCACCTGACCATGGCTGATAAAGTCCGGAAATAAGCTTTGCAAGGGTAGATTTTCCGCAACCCGAAGCACCTACAAACGCAACCTTTTTACCCGGTTCAAGAGTAAGATTGAAATCTGTGAGCAGAGGGTCGGCTAATTTAGAATAACCGAAGGTAACATTTTTCATTTCAAGTTTACCGCTTAATTTACCGGTAATTTCATCATCGGTTTTATAAGTGAATACCTCATCGGTGGGGTATTCCATAACATCCTCTAATCTTTCCATTTGGGTTGTCATTTCCTGAATTGTCTGACCTGCGGTAATAGTGGAGGAAGCAGGAGCGGAGAAAGAGGACAAAAGTCCCTGGAAAGCCATAACCATACCTACGGTAAATTTTCCGTTGATAACAAGATACACGCCAAGACCCAAAACAATGATAGAAGATATACTTGAAACCAAAACCGGAATTACACCGAGATACTGATTTAATTTTGCATAGGCAACATTCTGAGCATTTACACTTGCCTGAATACCTGCCCAGTTTTCAAAATATCCGTCCTCGGCACCGCAGGATTTCAATGTTTCAATCATTTCAATGCCGGAAACGGTTTTTGCGGAAAGCTTGCCCATATCACGGGTTTGTATTCTCATAATGTTAATACGCTTGTTGGAAATAAATTTTGCAAGGAAAATATTAATTACAACGGATGAAAGACCTACCAAAGTCAGCATCCAACTGTATCTTACCATAACAATAAGATAGAATATCATCATAGCAAAATTTAAAACAAGAGGGGAGAGAGTATTTACAAGAATATTTGCAATATTAGCATTTGAAGCCTGACGGTTTGAAATATCGCCGGAAAGTCTTTGACTGAAAAACTGCATAGGCAAATGCAGAACCTTCCAGAGATACGATGCATTTCCGACAGCCGCCATTTTACCCTGAATTTTCAACATATAATTTTTCTGTATCAGAGCTACAATAATCTGCAACAAAGCAAAGCAGGAGAAGAAAATAAAGAATCCTCTTGTAAAGCTTTCACTTTCGCCGACTAAAAGCCTGTCAAGAAACACTCTGGAAAAAGCGGGATAAATAACGGACAGGAGTGAGGATATAACTGTAATAAGTGCAACAAAGGCAACGGCAACGCCCGTACCTTTAAGCCTTTGTATTGCAAAATCCTTAACGGTTTTTTTCTTGCCGGAGGGTTCAAAGCTTTCGGTGGGTTCAAGCACAATGATAACACCGGTGTAGTTATCGGAAAACTCCTCCATTGAAACTTTAACGAATCCCCTTGCCGGGTCGTTTATATGAGCATAATTTCCTTTGAAGCCGTCAAGCACCACAAAATGATTAAATCCCCAGTGAATGATACAGGGGAAAGGACCTTCCTCCAACAGACTTTCGACATCTGCGGAAAAAGCATGAGCTTCCATACCGTAGCTTTTTGCGGCACTTATAATATTTTTGGCGCTGGAACCGTCACGGGAGACGGCACAGTCCTGCCTTGTCTGTTCAAGGGGCAGCCATTTTCCGAAATATGCAGTTACCATGGCGAGAGATGCCGCACCGCACTCCGTCATTTCAAGCTGCATAATTATGGGAACCTTAACGACCCCTTTTTCTATAAGCTTAGCTGTTTTCTGTTTCATTTCTGCCTCCCACTAATCAATTAATTATGAAAGTAATGGGTTTTACGGCTTCGGTTACAACATTTCCGACATAGACACCGTTCATCAGTTTTGCATCCACCTGTAACGGGATAACCTCCTGACCCGCGGTAAGCAAGCCGTTGTTAATAATATCGGCACCAATATCTTCGGTAACTGTCATTTTTGAATAGCCGGCATCTTTAAGAGTGTATTCTTTGTCGGAAATTTTAATTTTACCGCTTGATAAAACATCCTCACAGCTTTCGGTGGGGACAAGACAAACTACACTGTTATTTGATGAAATAACAGCAACATTTACTGTGGTTTCAAGCCGTCCTAAAATTGCCCAGGCAATTACACCGATAAGTAAAATTACAAAGGCTATCAACACAAACCATATTCCCGGTCGTGTTACTTTAAGATAGCCGTTTAAATCCTCCGGAGAAGTAACCTTGTCCAAAGCTTTCTGACTGAAAATAGAACTTTTGTTTTCTTCCATTATTATCACACCTTTTTCAGGACAGGGGACGGTTCTATGTCCTGATTGATTTTAATAAAATTTTTATGTTTATGCGGACAGGACACAGAATCATCCCTTGTCCTGCACGGTTGAGTGCCTTTCATAGCCTCCCTTGGGGGAGGTGGCGAAGCCGGTGGGGGTGTTATTTAGAGCATTAGCATGGCAATCTATAATTATTATGGTAAATTAAAATTTAGTATTGTTTTTTAACAGGTGATATTATGATAAG
>JAZUIT010000079.1:0-6757 GCA_045642385.1 Acutalibacteraceae bacterium | reverse complement strand
TACGCTTACAATGAAAAATACTCAGGTGAAGTCTCGACAATGGATAAAAAGGTCAGGGTTCACAATACAATTTCAGTAACCTTTGTCGATGAAGACGGAACTATACTTAATAAGCAAGCTGTACCATATGGTGCAGATGCTGTGACACCGGTTTATCCGAAAAAGAAAGGGTATTCGTTTTCGGGTTGGGATAAAAAATATACAAATATTACGGAGCCGCTAATTGTGACGGCACAGTATGTAAAAAAAGTTTTCTCAGTGACTTTCTATGATGCGGAAGGCAATAAAATCGGTGATTCTCAGAAGGTAAAGTATGGCGAAGCTGCAACATCGCCGGATACCTCCGGAATTAAGGGATTTATTTGCTGGGACAAGAGTTTTGATTATATTAATAAGTCAATTAAGGTTTCAGCCGTCGTTTCAAAATCTAGAGTAGAAAGTGAGACATTACACCTTAATAAATATGAAGATTGGACGGAATGGTCAACTTCAAAGCTTGAAGGATTTTCAAGTGAAAACACAAGGATAAAAACTCAATATAGATATAAAACAAAATCGACAACATCCAGTGCTTCATCGACAATGTCAGGTTGGACGTATGAAAAGAGAGAACCCAAACTTGGCTCATGGAGCGGTTGGAGTGGTTGGCAAGATAGTTCAGTTTCTAATCAATACAGTGACGGGTATCTTGTAAAGGAAGTTCAAGGTCAAACGAATCACATTGGTTGGTATATGGATTATTATCTTTATACGAACACAAGTTGTCAAAGTTATCGTGGATACTATAAAACCGCACAGAGCGGAATGACACTTCGTTATCATATCGGTGAATTCACGATGACGGATACCCAATTAAATAGTACAAAGCAAGTACCTTCCGGTAGTAACACACCATCAGGTAATAGCGGTTCGGGTACAAATAAATCCGGAACTACAGGATATTGGTTTTCTCAAGGCAACTGGGGGGATTCCAGATATGCACTTCATTTTAAAACTAGAGAATGGACTAAGTATCAATATAGATATAGGACTCGTAATTTAACTTACACAAATTATTTTTACAAATGGTCAGACTGGTCGGGTTGGCAGGATACAGCAATTTCGGCAAACGATACTACTCAAGTCGAAACAAGGACACTGTACAGCTATAATGTTGCAGATTATTCAGCCGATATAGACGGTGAATTTCCCGTGACAGTCACAAACGCTAAAGCAGTACGTGAGGGCGAGGGCAGTGGCTATACCGTGACCTTTGACGTCAATAACAGAACGGCAAAGGAATTTGAAGGCAGAGCAATTGTTGCATTAAAAACAACGGCGGGAAAGTTTATTACTCTTAGTGAGTCTTCGGCTTTTATTCTTCAGCCTTCGGACATTTCCACCAACAGGTTTACTAAAAAGAGCATCAAGGTTTTTGTTCCGTATTCAGGTGCAGCAACTGTTGCCGAGGTATATATAATTAAAAACTATAATGTTCTTATTCCTGTTTCGGCAGTAACGGTTGTCAATGAAATTGAATCAAAGGATAATTTTACTGATTGGCTTCCGGATGAAGAAGCTCCTAAGGAATATTTCTCTGCTACGGATTATAGAACCGAATACAGAAAAAAAGAACTTGAAACAAAAGAAACTTCTGCCACAACTCTCGCAGGATGGGACAGAATCGGAGAGAGAATTGACAGCTACACCTATTGGGGCTGGAGTGATTGGACATCAAATCCTGTTTCAAGTACAGCAACAAGAGATGTTGAAAAAAATACGGAATCATATGTAACAGGATATGGTATTCGGGAATGGAACACCCAGGCAAGCAGTTCACCATATTATAGACATTACTGGGACTATAACCACGGAGCAGAGAGAAGCTCATATGGTCAGTTCTACAGAGAAGGATGGGTTTCTTTGTCTGACTGGCAGAACAATTACAGAAGCGTTGCTCCGGGAGGAACATCAAGCGGAGGAAGCTGGGGATATAACAAATCCGGTGCCTATGGAAGATATGACGGAAGCGGAATAATTTGGTTTCCGAGCTATACGAGTTACGGTTACAACACTTACTACAGATATCAGGACAAAACCCCTAATTATGTCTATACTTATGGCAGATGGCAGGAATGGAGCGACTGGAGCACAACTCCTGCGACGGAGGTTGCAGGCAAGGTGCAGGTCGAAACAAGACAGACAAGGCGTTATGAAGTCAATGATCCGACGGAAAATAATACAGGCAAAACAAGAACACTTGCCGGTGCTGTTGATTCGTCACTTGCAGGAAAGCAGGCAACCCTCTTTATCTATAAGATAGGTGAGGCATCTGACTATACAAACGAATACATCGGTCAGACAACTATTAAAGAAGACGGCTCATATAAGTTTACATTCAAACTCAGAGAGGAACCGAGTGCAGAGACCGGTGATTTTACGGTAACGCTGGGAGTAGAGGATACCAATACCGTTTTAATTCTTGATCCGATCGAAGCACCGCTTAAGGAACATACAGTAAATATCTGTGATGATGATGGAACAGTTCTTGACACCCAAATAGTAAAAGATGGCGAAAGTGCAGTTCTTCCGGCAACTAATCCTACAAAAGCAGGATATACATTTGCAGGGTGGAACTATTCAAACGCTTCAATTTTTGAAGATACAAACATTACTGCACTTTATGCACAGGATGAGTACACCGTTGTGTTTATTGACTGGACAAATAAAACCTTTAAAATGGATACGGGATATCACTACGGAGCTCCGCTTATTGCACCTGATCTAAACTATTCCGATGGTGCGCTTGTTGATTACGGTGAAGATAATGCAACAACACGAGGGTGCTGGAAGGGAGTTACTGACGGAACGGTAGTAACTCAAAATATGGTTATCACGGCGGAATATAACGAAAAGACATTTGATGTAGTATTTTATGACTATGACAAGAACATAATAAGTTCTCAGAAGGTTAAATATGGTGAAGCGGCTGATGTTCCGGAGCTTGTCACTGATGATGAACATATATTTATCGGTTGGGACAGCGAACAGCTTAGTCATATTACACAAAACATCGAGGTTGAACCTAAATTTGCATTTACAAAGACAGCTGATAAACCTGTCTCAAATGTAGACTCCGGTATTTATCGGGATGAGCAGACGGTTACTCTTGCGAGTGCAACCAAAAATGCTGTTATTTATTACTCTGTCGATGACGGAAAGATAGAGATGTATACACATCCAATTCAAATTGACAAGTCATCAAAGATTACAGCATATACGGCAGCCTTTGGGCACAACAACAGCGAGAAGCTTGAAATTTTTATTTCAGTTAACAAAATCGGAGACGAGAAAAACTGGAAGTATCCCGTATATATTAATAACGGTGATGAAGAAGTTGACAGCTTTTTCGTTGGAAACGGAAAGACAGTCAAGAGCTATTATGATGTGACAAATATTTCTGATTGGGTTAGTGCTGAAAATGTACCTGAAGGTGCACAGATTGTTGACCAAAAATATACCTGCACTGAGCATTTAACGATGGAATCAGATAAGCCCGTGCTTGACGGGTGGACATTGTACGATACTAAAAAAACATGGACCGACTGGAGCGAATGGTTATCCGACAATCCGGATAACGGAATAAGAAAAGTGGAAAGTCAGTCGGTTTTTGATCATACGGAATATCATTATTACCGCTATATTAATAGTGACTTGAGCAAAGTGGAAAATGTTTACAGCAAAGAAACCCCTATTTTAGAAGAAAAGTGGTTTACATATGAACTTTCTGATTTCATTAATTTTTTAAATCGTCGCATTGTGTATTTTGATGGTTCGTATGAAATAAAGAATGTATGGTATAAAGCTGTAAATGAAGGCAATTACAAAATTCCTGATTCTGTAGATATTGATAGAGTGTGGTCACGTAACGTATATCATGATGAGTGGCGTTATCAAGAACCGATATACACTTATTATTACTATAAAGACGAGGACAAAGAGTCAAATGAGCTTCCGCAGGGCGATAACATTTCTAACGTTCAAAAGCTTGTGCGGTATCGTCTTAGTGATAACGAACTGACAGGATATATTCTTGACGGCTATTACACTGATTCAACTTTTTTACATTCGTGGAATATAGAAACCGATGTAGTTACTTCACAGCTCGAACTTTATCTTAAATACACTCCAAAAGAGTACACGGTAAAGTTTATTGATGCTGATGGAAAGGACTTAAAGGAAGAAAAGGTGAAATATCTTGGCGCGGCAACAGCTCCTGAAATTGAAGACTCTGAAACGGTGGTTTTTGTCGGATGGGATACTAAGGAATTCAACAGAGTAACCAGAGACCTGATAGTCAGAGCCGTTATGGTCAATAAAGACGAGTTAGTATTTGTTAACTTGAACAAAAGCTCACTTACGATGATTTCAGGGATGGAATATACGCTAAAGGCAACTGTAACACCGTCGCAATTTGAGGATAATACTCTTATTTGGTCAAGCAGCGATCCTACTGTTGCAACAGTCGATGCAAATGGTGTTGTTACTGCTGTTTCCGCAGGCGAAGCAGAAATAAGTGTTACCGTTACAGGTTCAACAAATGCGATGGTTGCAAGCTGTATTATTGCGGTAAGCCCGAACAAGTCAGAAAACATCTGCCTTGTAAGAGACTCCGGTCTTACAATTAATCAGGGTATGCTTTTGGGAGTCCTTCCCGGAGAGAACACGGCAGAAACAATTCTCAAAAAAATTGATTCCGATGAAGTAATAATTTATTCAACTGAAGGAAAAGAAATCACAGATGACACTGTTGTTGAAACGGGATCATCACTTTCACTTGTTGACAGCCTAGGAAAGGTTCACGATATGTTATCAGTGGTTGTTTCAGGCGATGTTAATTGTGACGGTTATGTCAACAATAAAGACGCCGCAACTTTGTTTAAATGCCTTAGTAATTCCGATTTCAGCAATGAAATTCTTGATAAAAAGTTCACCAAGGCCGCTGCGGATGTCAATGCCGATGCATACATTGGAGTTATGGATGTTTCTGTTCTTCAGCAGTATGTGCTTGGACTTCAGTCACCACTCAGCAAATAAAACAAAAAATACGGAGTTGCTGAGAAATCGGCAACTCCGAAGGGTGCTAAATAATTCAAAGGAGAGATATAATGCACAAGATATTTAAAAAAATTCTCTCGGTGTTTATTGTGTTAATGCTTCTTCTGTCATCGTTCCCGATATCGGGCAATACAGTGAGAGCAATCGAAAATCAAGGCGATGAAATTGCCGTATACGACATAATTCTCGATCCGAATGGCGGAAGCTGTGATGTCGGCTCGGTTTCTGTTGAATATAACTCAAAAATCGGTACGCTTCCTGCTCCTACGAGAAACGGATATACATTTCTTGGCTGGTACACTGAGAAGAAAGGTGGTTCGGAGATTGAAGCGGGAATGACGTACACAGAAAAAAGAGGAATAACTGTTTATGCCGCTTGGATCGAAACGTCGCTTCTTGACTGCGGCGAAGGCCTGTCGTGGGTGCTTGACGGTAATAAAGTTACTATTTCCGGAAATGGAAAAATGAAGGATTATGCTCCTTATGAGTCTCCATTCACAGAAATTCAAGCCTATATCAAAGAAATTGAAATTCTTGAAGGAGTAACAAGTATCGGCGATTGTGCTTTTATAGAATGCAGCAATTTGACAAGCATAACAATCCCGGACAGCGTGACAAGCATCGGCAGTTATGCTTTTGACGGTTGCAACAGCTTATTATTTAACAAGTATGATAATGCCCTTTATTTAGGCAATGAGGAAAACCCGTACTTGTGCTTATCAAAAGCTGTTTCAGAGGATATTACTTCATGTGAAATAAATAAAAAAACAAGATTTATTGGTAATGCGGCGTTTTTTGAGTGCTATAGCCTCACAAGTATAGAAATTCCTGACAGCGTGACAAGCATAGGCGAAGGTGCGTTTTATGGTTGTGAAAGCCTCACAAGCGTAGAAATCCCTGACAGTGTGACAAGCATCGGCAGTTATGCGTTTAATAATACCGCGTATTATAACGATTCATTAAATTGGGAAGACGATGTGCTGTATATTTCAAATCATTTGATAAAAGCAGAAGCTTCAATATCCGGTTCTTATATTACTTGTGACGGAGTTAAAACAATTGCTAATGGTGCGTTTTACAACTGCGACAGCCTCACAAGCATAGAAATTCCTGACAGCGTGACGAGCATCGGCGAGTATGCATTTTATAGTTGCTACAGCCTCACAAGCGTAACAATTCCCGACAGCGTGACAAGCATCGGCAGTGGGGCGTTTGAATGGTGCGAAAGCCTCTCAAGTATAGAAATTCCTGACAGCGTGATAAGCATCGGCGAATATGCGTTTTATTATTGCAAGAACCTCACAAGTATAGAAATCCCGGACAGCGTGACAAGCATCGGCGAGTATGCATTTTATAGTTGCTACAGCCTCACAAGCGTAGAAATCCCTGACAGCGTGATAAGCATCGGCAGTTATGCGTTTGGTTCTTGCACGAGCCTCACCAGCGTAAAAATCGGCAACAGCGTGAAAAGTATCGGCGAGGGTGCATTTTATTATTGCACGAGCCTTACAAGCATTTCTGTCAGTGAGGAAAATGAGAATTATTCGAGTGACAGCTACGGAGTTTTATACAACAATGATAAAACAACTCTTATTCAATACCCGATAGGCAACAGCCGCACTTCGTTTGTCATTCCCGACAGCGTGACAAGCATCGGCAG
>JAZUIT010000078.1:0-4807 GCA_045642385.1 Acutalibacteraceae bacterium | reverse complement strand
CTCGTCTTCAAGTTCCTTGAGGAGGATCTTAAGCTCTGCGGAACGCTCCGTTCCTGCGGCTTCTTCAAGTGCTTTGATGGCTTCTGCCTTTGCATCGGCAAGCTCTTTTTCTGCGGCTTCCGCTGCTTCCTCGGCATCAGCCTTCTTATCGGCAACTTCGTTGAGGCTTGTAGCGTTATCCATATCCTCTATTGCCTCTTCAAGAGCCTCTTCTGCGTCGTCGGCAATTGCGTTTTCTTTTTCTTCTTCAAGAGCTTCCTTTGCTTCTGCTATTGCTTCTGCAAGAGCTTCGTCTGCCGCTTCGGCATTTTCTTCGCCGTTGGCTTTTTCGTCTGCAACATCGTTGAGGTTTGTTGCATTTTCAACAGCTTCTATTGCCTCGTCGATAGCTGCCTTTGCCTCGTCGGAAACGGCTTCTGTCTTTGCTTCTTCAAGAGCCTCGATTGCTTCTTCCTTGGCATCTGCAAGAGCCTTATCGGCTTCTGCGGCGGCGGCTTCGGCATCAGCCTTTGCCTCTGCTACTGCTTCGGGATTGGTCGCTTTTTCGATTTCTTCTATTGCTTCGTCGATGGCAGCCTTTGCCTCGTCGGAAACGGCTTCTGTCTTTGCTTCTTCAAGAGCCTTGACAGCTTCTTCCTTTGCATCTGCAAGAGCCTTATCGGCTTCTGCGGCGGCGGCTTCGGCATCCTTCTTTGCTTCGGCAACTGCTTCGGGATTGGTCGCCTTTTCAATTTCTTCTATTGCCTTGTCGATAGCGGCTTTTGCTTCGTCGGAAGCGGCTTCTGTCTTTGCTTCTTCAAGAGCCTCGATTGCTTCTTCCTTGGCGTCTGCGAGAGCCTTATCGGCTTCTGCGGCGTTCATTTCGGCGCCTTCCACGATGGTTTCAATCGCTTCCATGCTCTTTGCGTTATCAAGAGCGGCAATAGCGTTATCAAAGATGGTCTTTGCCTCATCGGATGTTGCATTTTCTTTTGCGGTTTCAAGGTTTGCCTTTGCGGTGGTGATGGTATCGGCAAGAGTTTTGTCTGCGTTGGCACCTGCAGCGGTACCTTCTGATTTTGCGAAAGCCACATCACCGGGATTTTTTGCCATTTCAACGTTTCCAATCGCCTTGTCAAGGGCTGCCTTTGCTTCGTCGGAAACAGCTTCGGTCTTTGCGGCTTCAAGGTCTGCCTTTGCGGTGGCGATTGCTCCGGCAAGTTCGTTGTCGTCTTCTTCGGCAGAGGTAAGAGCTTCTTTCTTTATGTTTTCAACATCATCAAGGCTTTTTGCATTATTGAGTGCATTAATGGCGGTGGCAATCGTTGCCCTTGCACCATCGGATTTTGCATTTGTCTTTGCGGCTTCAAGGTCTGATTTTGTGGTGGCGATTGCTTCGGCAAGTTCGCCGTCTGCCTCTTCGGCATCTGCATTCGCTTTCTCAACGATATAGCTGACTGCAGGGAGGTTTGTTGCTTCATCAAGCTCGGCAAGGGCATCCTCAATAATGTCCTTTGCTTCGTCTGATTTTGCGTTAGCCTTTGCTGTTTCAAGGTCTGATTTTGCGGTAGCGATTGCTTCTGCAAGTGCATCATCGGCGCCCTCGGCATTTTCGAGTGCATCTGATTTTATGGCGTTAACATAATCAAGGCTTTGGGGTTCGCCGAGAGTGTTTATTGCACCGTCGAGTATGGCCTTTGCCTCGTCGGATTTTGCATTTGTCTTTGCTGTGTTAAGGGCTGCCTTTGCTTCGGTAACGGCATTTGCAAGCTGACCCTCGGCGTTGACATAGCCGCAGGTGTCGCAGGTGAAATCGTCATCCATGCCGATGTGTTCGCCGTAAGCAACCTCATCAATGCCGCAGGTTGCGTAATCCTCAATGGAGCAGTTTTCTTCGGTGCAGGCATGCCAGTGAGCACTGGCATCATTCGACCATTTTTCATCAAATGTGTGAGACGGTGCCAACTTCAGATTATGGAGATCATCCAGGGATGCAAATTTGCCGAGGCATACAGCGGAAACATAAAATTCGGTTGCATCGGGCGCACCATAATCCAGGCTGACGGAATCGCCGCACGGACGGAGAACAAGCCAGACATAGGGATTTTCAGCAGAGAAATTCTTGATGCTGTCAAGCTTGGCGGCAATGATCGATACATCATATGTTTCGCCGGTTTTTACGCAATATCCGGAATCGTTTTCATTAATGCCGAAAATATCCTTGTCGCGTACGGGAATGCAGAAATCGTAATATCCGTTTTTTTCAAAATTGAGATCAAGATCTATTTTCGAGCCCGAATTACCGGCAATCAGGAAAGCATCGAATCTGATACACGGGCCGAAAGCAAGAAACGGCTCCGCTTTTTCGTCATTCAGCACATTGATTTTGAAAGTGATGGCGGAATCGGTATAGCCAACGCCATAGGGTCTGTAGAATTCCACGCCGCATCCGGTGCAGGTGTTTCCCTCAAAGCCGGGATGTGTGCAGAATCCGCAGACGGAGCATACACCGTCAACATAAGTATGTGTGCCGTAAGCGACAGCTTCAAGAACACATTCCGAATAATCTTCAATGTCGCAGCCCTCTGCTGTGCATTCGTGCCAGTGAGCGGTTTCGCCTTTCGACCAGTCCTTTGAGAAAGCGTGAGTATGGGGTTCTTCTTCGGGAGCGTTAAGAATATATGTATCTGTTGTGCCCTCAACAAGGGTTACATTGGTAACTTTGGAAAGGTCAATGTAAAGACCGGCACGCACGCCTTCATAGCCGTATGTATCGATACCGTACGGTTCGACTCCGCCGTCCGGGTAAACATTCGCGGCTAAAAATTCAGCGTTACCGGGTGAACACAGCCAGTAGATAGAACCTATTCCGCTTAATCCTGCATCACTGAGACCGGTAGCATCAGCTAATGTCGGCGCCCATACATCGGCAGTAACCGGGTCACCTGTTATATCGGGACTGCTGAGAGTTCTTGACTGAATTATCACCTTTTCATCATCAGTGAATGATACAGCATTCTCAACAACGCTTCTGAGATTGCTGGTTGCGTATATGTTAGAGTATCCGGCCTGTTCGAACACAGTATCGCTTGCAACAAGACCGCTTGAAACAAGGGCAATGCAGCCTGTGGGAACGGACATACCGGTTGTGCCGTCGCCGCCGATTACCCATTCAACGGCATTGCTGTTCTGCGTGCCGAGCATAATCTTTGCGCCTGTTATGAGCTTGGAAAGGTCAACGGAGGGTTCTTCTTCGGGAGCGGTAAGATTAAGAGTATAAGTATTTTCTTTACCTTCAACCGCTGTTGCGCCGTAAACCTTTGAAAGGTCAATGTAAAGAGCGACACGGGATCCGATGCTGTAGTCGTTGAGCACATCGTCGCCATCCTCGCAGACAGAGCCATCGGCAGTGGCATAGGCGGCAAAATCCTCTTGAGAACCGGGCGAGCACAGCCAGTAGTTGTCGAACGCTACGCTTAAACCGACATCCTTAAGGGCATAAGCATCCTTTGTTGTCGGTGCCCAGAGCTTGTCGGTTACCGAATCGCCTGCTACGCCGTCGCACCAGGGTTCTGAATCTTTATAAGTATCAGTTTCAAGAGTTCTTGACTGAATTGCCGACTGTTCATCGGTGCTGAATGATATATAATTCTCAATATAGAATCTGAGGTTGCTGGTTACATATTCATTGCCGGAATAATTGTCGAACGAAACACCGAATTCAACATCTCTTGAAATAAGGGCAATGCAGCCTTCGGGAACGGACATACCTGTTGTGCCGTCGCCGCCGATCACCCAATTAACAGGTTGGACGTTCCATGTACCGAACTGAATCTTTGTGCCCGTTTCAAGCATGGAAAGGTCAACGCCGTCATCGGCAGCCGGCATATATCCGGTAACGGTGAAGGTATAAGTCTGACCGAGGAACTCAAGAGGAACATTGGGGTACACTGATGCTCTGGCAGAATAATAGAATTGAACTGAGCCTCCGGCGGCATCAATTGCTTCCTGCGAAATGTAAACCACGGCTCTTTCAAACTCGCCGATTTCATTGGGAGTGCTGTTGTTTACCCAGCCGCTGCCTGCGATATTAATCTCATAATCAAGGGCATCGGTAAAGCTGCCCGATGTCTGGTCCGCATTTAAGCAGGTTAAATCATAAACCAGATACATCGGCTCCGTAACCAAAACATCCGTGTTGTATTCAATCGGGTCGCCGATTGACAGACCGGTGAGGTCACCGGTGGTGTTGATGATTTCGGGAATTGCGGTACCTTCCGCAAACGCCGGGATTGCCGCAAGGGGCAGTGCCGTCATAAGCATAAGCAGTGACAGCAGAAGCGCCAGGGGCTTTTTGATTTTACTCATTTTTGCATTTCTCCTTTGTCTGATAAATTTTCATTTCAGTGCATACACGAGCTGTTTTGGATAAAATTGTGAATGAACCGAAATAAACTTAAATTATATTATAATAGTTTCTGCATCGCATTTCAATATTAAATAATAATATTTTAATGTGATTGTTAAATCATATTGGACTGTAGGTGTGCATTATTTGAAAATATTGAAAAATAACATATTTTATTCAGATTTGCCGCAGGCAAATAATATGACTATGTATTATTTTTCTTTTTATCGCCGATCTTTCCGCAAAAAGCGCATCAAACCCGGTAGGGGCGATTATCAATCGCCCGAAAAAAGACGCCCCTTAGGGAGCTGTCTGCGAAGCAGACTGAGGGGGGAGAACGGTATTTTCAGGAAACCTCCTCTCATCCGTCACGGCTTTCACGGAGGGTTTTCTTTCGTGTTTTTCTGTTTTAAGTATAAC
>JAZUIT010000077.1:0-2077 GCA_045642385.1 Acutalibacteraceae bacterium | reverse complement strand
AGCCTGAAAATTGTCAACAGCCTTTATAAGTCCAATGCAACCCGACTGAAACAAATCCTCATATTCCACTCCCCTGTTTTTGAATTTCTTTGCACAGGAATGTACCAGTGGAATATTTTTTTCTATCATTTCTTTTCTTGTCTGTGCTTCAACCATTAACATCAATTCTTTCGGCTATGTGTTTTTCCATATACACGGTTGTACCCTTATTCAATGTTGATGTCACCTTAATTTTATCCGTAAAGCTTTCCATTACCGCAAAACCTAAACCTGCTCTCTCGTCACCTGCTGTTGAATAAAGCGGCTCCATAGCCTTTTTAATATCCGAAATTCCGCAACCCTTATCACGAATTTTTAATTTTATTATGTTTCCGTAAA
The DNA here is from genome assembly GCA_045642385.1 of Acutalibacteraceae bacterium. Taxonomy (GTDB): domain Bacteria; phylum Bacillota; class Clostridia; order Oscillospirales; family Acutalibacteraceae; genus RGIG2945. The sequence continues at coordinate 1,699 of JAZUIT010000077.1, read as the reverse complement.
GTCCTGCGCTTATGTAAATTTTACCCGGTTTTTCACGGTAGGCATGAACTATACAATTTGTTACTGCTTCGCTTACTGCCATGGTAATATCACCCAATTCCTCAACTGTGGGGTCAAGCTGTGATACAAAGGCAGATACTGCTACCCTTGCAAAGTTTTCATTAACCGACTTACTTTCAACAGTCAGCTTAAATTCATTATCCGCTTTCATTTTTTTACCTCCTGAGCATTTTTGATAGTTACAATTTTGTCCAGTCCTGCAAGAATCATCACCTTGCTGAAAGATTTAGAAACATTGATAACCTCTAACTTACCGTTCCAGCTCTGAATTGTCTTGTACCTGCCCATAATAAGTCCTATTCCCGAGCTGTCCATAAAGGTGACTGAACCGAAATCCAGTCTCAATTCCTTTGGTTTGCACCGTCTTATTGCTTCATCTACTCTCAGCCTTATTCCGACACAGTTATGGTGGTCAATTTCACCGTCCAACCACACCGTCATTCTTTCGGAATTTCCGTCAATTAATGTTGCCATATTTTCCTCCTGTTTTTAATGTGACAAATATTACAATAGGTGTGGGCAACGCCCACCATTAATTGCACATTTCACATTGCTAATTGTTAATTAAAAAAATCCTCTACCAATATGATAGAGGATTTTTGTTAAATATTCTGTTATAATCTGTCGATTAGAAAAATTTTCTTATTTCCGATGCTAAATATAAGGAACCACAGACAACTATTGCCTTATTTTTGCCTGCAAGATGTTTTGCAAGCTCTGCCGCCCTTTTCGGCTCAGCTTCAACCACAGCATTTGTATATTTACTTGCTTCTCTATACAATTCCTGTGCCTTTAAACATCGTGGATTGTCCTTTAATTCGGTGGCTATAAATGTTTCACACAGCGGTGCTATTCTTTCAAGGAATTTGCTAAATTCTTTGTCCTGCATCATAGCTGACACCGCAATAATTTTTTTGTCAACAAAGCTTTCAATGCCATATTTTAAAGCATCTGCTCCGCTTTCGTTATGACCGCCGTCAATTATAATCAACGGATTTTCTGAAAGTACTTCTACCCTTGCGGCGACCTTTGTTTTTTCCACACCGTCAACAATATATTTATTGTCAATTCCCATAAGCTGTGCGGTTTTTACCGCCGTTATCGTGTTGTAAATTTGGTGCTTACCAACCATTGGAATATGGATTTTTAATGTGCCGTACTCAATGTCCGTACCACGAATGTTCTCACATAAAACCTTAGGTAATGTCGGAATTGTCAGGGTACTTTGTTTTTCGGCGGCGGTGATTTTAACAAGTTTTGTAACCGTTTCCTCCTGCAAAGGATAAAGCACAACCGGGCAGTTTTCCTTGATAATACCGCATTTTTCGGCAGCAATTTCTTCCAAAGTATCCCCCAAAATATTCATGTGGTCGTAGGAAATTGATGTTATAACGGAACAAAGGGGTGCTTTTATAATATTTGTGGAGTCAAGCCTGCCGCCTAACCCTGTTTCAAGCACAACTATGTCGCAGTTTTGCTCCTTAAAATAAAGAAACGCCATAGCTGTTATAAATTCAAATTCCGTTGGCTTGTCTTCAAGATTTTCCGAGGCGGTTTTTACAATTTGAGTTATTCTTTCCAAGTCGTCAACGGGTATCATTTCACCGTCAACCTGTATTCTTTCCCGAAAATCCAAAAT
>JAZUIT010000076.1:0-2070 GCA_045642385.1 Acutalibacteraceae bacterium | reverse complement strand
ACCTGTATTTCAATAGGGTCGCCCAAAGGTGCAACCTTTTGCAGTTTCACCCTTGTATGCGGAATAAGTCCCATATCAAGCAAACGGCAACGGAGTGCGCCGTTACCTCCGACCGAGGTTATAACTCCGCTTTGACCGATTTTCATTTCATTGAGTGTCATAAAAACTCCCTAAAAATAATTTATGATTAGTCTGTGTTAGTTTACCATAATTTTGTGGAAAAGTCAACCAATTTATGAAAATTTATACAGATTTTGAAACATTTGAAATAACTATTTTAATGCAAGTTATATTGACAATCCGAAAAACCGTACTATAATTGTAAACAGGGAGTGATTATTTTGGAAATTGCGATTATTACAGGTGCGTCATCAGGTCTCGGAAAAGAATTTGTCATCGAAGTTCTTAAACAGTATGAAAGTCTTGACGAAATTTGGATAATAGCCAGAAGAGAACAACGGCTCTCAGAGTTAAAAGAACGCCTTTCGGATAAAATAAAACCCATTGCAATGGATATTACGGGTTACGACGAAATAACAAGGCTCCAAGAATTACTTAAAAAAGAAAATGCAAATGTAAAGCTTCTGATAAATAACGCCGGATTCGGAAAACTCGGTGACTTTAAAAATATAAAAATCGAAGACAGCCAAAATATGATAAGGCTTAATTGCGAAGCACTTACCTTAGTAACGGGTGTTGTTATTCCGTTTATGAGTGAAAACTCCGAGATTATCAATTCTTGCTCTATCGCATCATTTGTGCCAAACGCACGAATGGCAGTGTACAGCGCTACAAAAGCGTATGTTATGAGCTTTTCACAAGCACTGAGAACAGAGCTTAAACCCTCTAAAATAAATGTTTTGGCAGTATGCCCCGGTCCTATGGAAACCGAGTTTTTGCCAATTGCAGATATAAGTAAGGGTGCAAGTAAAACTTTTGACCGTCTTCCCCGTGTAAGTCCCGCAGTTGTAGCAAAAAAATCACTTGCGGCATCTAAAAAACACAAATCCGTTTACACCTGCCGATTCTTTTATAAATTCTATCGAGTTGTCGCAAAAATTCTTCCGCTTTCCATTACACTGAAAATGGCAAAAGCATAATTAAACAGATTTTTTTATTAACAATTTATTACAAAATTAACAAATTTTTACGAATACGGTAAAAACACTCAATCAATACTTGACACAAACGAAACACAATGGTATAATGTAGAAAATTGTATTTTTATGCTTATTGCATCAATATTAAATTTCAGGAGAGGTTGTTTATGAAAAAAACTTTGTCAGTAATCTTGTCAGCAGTTCTGTCGCTTACAATGATATTCTCTGTTTCATTTGTAAGCATTGCGGAAGAAACCAATGCTACACCAACCATTACCATTGTCGGTAATAACGAAAATCCTGCCGCCGTAGAGGATGAGGTGGAAATCAAAATTGAAGCCTATAATTTTGCTACCGTTAAGGGCATGGATTTAAAAATAGCAATTCCAAACGGAGTTACATTTGTGTCATTAGACGGTGCTTTTAAAAAAGGCGATGCATCTCCTATTACATTAACACCAAATGATAACTACACATTCAGTAACGACGAGTTACATATTGTCAGTGCCTTTGTAATTCATCCTGTTGACAGTCTTGACGCAACACTTAAACTTAAAAGCAGCAGTATTGCCGATTATGACCTTCCGATAACCGTTACACTTGTTGACGGAACGGAAAAAGCTTTTGCGGCTGGTACATTCTCTGCAAATAACGGAAAACTTATTTTCAGTAAGTCTCAAATGCAAACCGTAAGTAATCAAACCATTTTAAGTGATAATTTATCAGAAGGTTATTTCATTCCTTACGGTGGAGTGTTTTCGGGAACTGTTGAAAAACCGGAAGAGATGCCCAAGAAAAATCCGGACGGAAGTTTCACTTTGAACAAGGATGTTTCATATAATTACACCCAGTTTAAAAAACCGACTAATGAAGGCGGAATAACTACTTTTTCAAGCAGTAAAGGATCCGCCACTACCTCAGATAAGATTTGGGAAAGTACTAATGCCGTTCAATTTGCGAGTTACACTCT
>JAZUIT010000075.1:0-3508 GCA_045642385.1 Acutalibacteraceae bacterium | reverse complement strand
ATTCCATTTAAATCACTAATATATTTTACAGAAAATCTTTCCCTGTCGTTTGAAATATCCTTATAAATATATTTTGCAGTTTCACACAAAAGTGAAGTGTATTTTATTCTGTATAAAATTATATCAGCACCTGTTACTGCTAACTGTTCATCAAAGGGTTCAAGCAAATCTTCATTTGCTTCACCGTCTGCAATACTTTTTAAAAGAGCATTTCTCTGATTTAAAATTGCATTATATCTTGACAGTCTTTTTGCATATCTTAAATAAACTAAACTGATTGCTGTATCGAGAAATTTTCTTCTTTCATCGGGTCCTTCCGATACCAAAGATAATGAGTGCGGAGAAAAAACTATTGACTGAAATTCACCTAATAAAAGCCTCGGCGTATCAAGTAAAACTCTATTTAAATAAGCACTTTTCTTTTGCCCGATTGTAAGCATAATTTCATTTTTCCGGTAACTTGTATTGCAATCAATTTTTAAATTAGCATCACCGCTTAAATTAAAATTAACAAGTTCATTATTCTTATGTGTTCTGAAGCTGTGGCAACCGGTAAAAAGCCATATACCTTCAATAAGATTTGTTTTTCCCTGACCGTTTTCACCGAAAATAATATTCATACCGTTACAGGGAAAAATTTTTGAACATTCTATATTACGAAAATGTTCAAAATTTATGCTTTCAATCCACAAAAGAAAAACCCCTTTTATTTTACAATATAAGTCCTGTGATAAAATTCAAAGCTGTCACCCGGTCTTAATTTTTTACCTCTCATAGTGCATACTTCGGAATTTACTTTTACTTCCCCGTTTTGAATTACTACCTTTGCCTGTCCACCGGACTCTACCGCATCTGCAAGCTTTAATGCCGCATCAAGTCTTATAAATTCAGTATTGATTTGTATTTCTTTTTTTTCAGCAACTTTAACTTTTATTTTCATATTAATCAGCCTTCAATCTTACAGGTAAAATAAGGAATAAAAATTTATTTCCTTCAACAGGCGTAATAATTATGGGTGAGGTAGGTGAAGTAAGTTCTATTCTCACTTTTTCAACTTCACAAGCTTTTAAAGCATCTGTTATAAACCTGTTATTAAAACCTATTTCAATTCTTCCGCCTTCAATTTCAGCCGGAATTTTATCGGTTGCAAATCCCAAAGCTGTTGTACTTGAAAGATTAATATAAGCACCGTCAAAAACGCATCTTACCGGACTTTTATTTTTATCAGTTAAAATAAGCGAAATTCTGTCAATACTGTCAACAAAATTTTTTACATCTACATTTACTTCCACAGAATAAGTCTGAGGAATATTTGCTTTATAATTCAAAAAATTTCCGTCCAAAAGTCTTGAAACAATTTTATAATTTTCTATTTCAAAAACAATATGTCTTTTGCCTATTCCTAATGAAATTTTTTCTTCTGAATTTTCAACTATCTTAATAAGCTCATTGAGTGTTTTTGCAGGAACAATAAAAGAAAATTCTTCACCGGTATAGTCAATTGTTTCATTTCTAATCGCCATTCTGAATCCGTCAACTGCAATAAGCTTGAGATTGTTTTCTGAAATTTCAAATTTTATACCTGTATAAACCATCTTTGAAGTTTCGCCTACGGCAACAGAAAAAATAGTTTGTTTTATCATATTTTTAAGAAGCTGTAAATCAAGAATAATCGGAAAACCGCCGGAAACGGTAGGAAGCTCGGGAAAATCTTCAGCTTCGGTACCTAAAATAGAATATTTTATATCTCCGCTTTTAATTATTGCCATATTTCTTTCATCAATATCAAAAGAAACCTGTTCATTCGGAAGTTTTCTTAAAATATCACAAAGAACTCTTGCATTTATAACTATACTTCCGTTTTCAATAACATTTGCTTCAATCGAAGTTGTAATTCCCATTTCGAGATCATAGCTTGTTAAAATTATTTCATTACCCAATGCCTTTATTAATATACCTTCAATTGCAGGTATAGTGCTTCTTGTAGAAACTGCTCTTTGAACCTGCTGACATGCCTGACTTAAAATATCGGTGTCACAAACGAATTTCACAAAAATTCCTCCTAAAAATAAATATATAATATAAATAATTAAAGTAGTAACAGTAGAGTATGTTTAAATTTTTCAAATCTTAAATAGAAACTGATAAATAAGCAAATTTTATGAAAATTAAATGTTTAAAAAAGTTTGATAAAATTACTTTATAAACACATCAAAAATAACTGTGTTAAAAGTGTTAATAAAAACTATGTTCAATGTTTAAAAAATGTTTAATTATCCTTTACATTTTTTATTATATCGTCAATTTTATTTTGTAAATTTGAATCCCGTTTTAACATTTCTTTTATTTCATTTATTGCATATAAAACGGTTGTATGATTTCTTCCTCCGAATTCATCACCAATTGATTTTAACGGTAATGAAGTGACTTCTCTTGAAATATACATGGCAAGCTGCCGTGCTGATGATGTAACTGCATCTTTTTTCTTTGAACGAATATCATCAGAGGAAAGTCCGTCAGACATTCTTGCAACTTCTTCAATAATTTTTCCTATAACAACAGGTGCCGGCTGAGCATTATTTGTTATATCTTTAATTGCAAATTGTGCCGTTTTAATATTTAAAGGTGCGGAATCAAGCATTGTATAAGCTTTTATTTTATTTACTGCTCCTTCAAGCTGACGAATATTTGATTTTAATCTTTCTGCTATGTAAAGTGAAACATCCTCAGGTAAATCAAGACCTAAAAATTCGGCTTTTCTGTTTATAATAGCAATCCTTGTTTCAAGATCAGGTGGTTGAATATCGGCAATAAGACCTTTTTCAAATCGATTTTTTAGTCTGTCTTCCAAAGTTGCAATAGCTTTCGGAGGTTTATCTGATGTAAGAACAATCAATTTACCCATATTTGAAAGTGCATCAAATGTATGGAAAAATTCCTCCTGTGTAGATTCTTTTCCGGCAATAAATTGAATATCGTCAACTAATAATACATCAACAGTTCTGTATTTATTATGGAAAGGAGTTGTATCTCTTTTATTTTGCAAATAACCTATAAGTTCATTTGTAAAGGTTTCACAATGAGTATAAATCATTTTTATTCCGGGAAAATTTTTGGAAATTTCATGCTGTATTGCAGAAAGCAAATGGGTTTTTCCAAGTCCGGAATTACCGTAAATAAAAAGAGGATTATAAGCTTTTGCAAGATTTGTGGAAACAGCCAACGCAGCCGCATGTGCAAATTTATTTGAAGAACCTACAACAAAAGTATCAAATGTATTTTCAATATTTTTTTCGGCAAATAATTCAGTTTCCTTACTGCCGTTAAAGCTCATTGTAACGACTTTCGGGTCATCGGGAGCTACAAATATTATTTCAACGGGGAAACCTAAAACCTTTTCACAAGCATTATTGAGAATATCAAAAAATTTTGTAACTATGATATGTTGTTTAAATTTATCAATAGAAAGAAAAACCTTTGTATCCTCAAATTCAACCAATTTTAAATC